>JARLIU010000002.1 GCA_031291595.1 Ancalomicrobiaceae bacterium
TATGCGGTTTTCGTCATCCAGCTCTAACTCTTTGATGCCGATCGTGTTCATGCGCTTCAACTCGAACGGGTTTGAACTCATCGCGATCACGACGATGGTCTCGGGACTTCAGTGGCTCGGCTCCGGCATGTGCGTCCCATTTGCCGCACGGGCCTGAGTAGATGTCGGAGTCGAAGGGCCATTGGCATCTCGTTGACTCCAGTGGAGCTTTGAATTCGACGTTTGAGTTCGTTTCTTCCCGCGCGCCGGAACTCGATTGTCGAACTCGCTCCGCTGGCAGACTGTTTTGGCATCGCGCGGCGGTGTCGGGAGTCCGAAGCATGGAAACCGTTTCCGTCGTCATCCCCACATTGAACCGGCCGGCGGCGCTGATGCGCGCCATTCGCAGCGTCATCGGCCAGCAGCATCTGTCGGGGATCGAGATCGAAGTGGTGGTCGTCGACAATTCAGCCGACGGCAACGCCCGCGTCGGCGTCGAGACGATCGCTGCCGGCAGCCCGCTCGCCGTCCGCCTGATCCACGAGCCGCGCTCCGGCGTCGCCAGTGCGCGCAACGCCGGCGTCGCCGCTGCCACCAGCCGCTGGGTCGCCTTCCTCGACGACGACGAAGAGGCGGCGCCCGACTGGATCGCTGAGATGGTGCGGATCGCGCGGCTGAGCGGAGCCAGTGCCGTGTTCGGTACGGTCGCCGCCAAGGCGGAAGGTCCGGCCGAGATCGCCGGTTTCGGACCGTATTTCTCCCGCCGCTTCTCCCATGCCGACGGCGCCGACATCACCGCTCTGGCGGCCTATCTCGGCACCAACAATTCCATGTTCGATTGCGCCACTTGTCTCGACGGCGGGGCTCCGTTCGACGTGAGCCTCGACGCCACCGGCGGCGAGGACAGTCTGTTATTGAAACAACTGGTTCTGCGTGGCCGGCGCTTTGCCTGGGCCGGTTCGGCCGAGGTCATCGAGTGGGTGCCGCCACGGCGCCTGAGCTGGCAATATGTCCGCAAGCGCAAGTTCCTGAGTGGCCAGATCCGCGTCATCGTGCAGCACAAGCTGATCCCGCCGCAGTGGCCGTCGATCCTGTTCTGGATGGCGGTTGGCTGCGTGCAACTGGGCATCGGCGGCGTGGTGCTGGCGCTGTCGCCGCCGACGCGCGGCCGCACCTACCTCACCGGCTCCATGCTGTGCGCCGCCGGTCTCGGCAAGATCCTGTGGATGCCGCGGTTCCGGCCGACGCTCTACGGCCTCGGGCTGGTGTCCTGAACCAGACGCCGCCGCACATCGGTCAGCCGCAACCCGTCCTCGAGCCCGATTGCCGGTCGGACGCCGAACAGCGCCGCAGCCCGGTCGTCGGCATAGCGGGCCCGCCGGGCAAATAGCGCCAATTCACCCGACGCCGGCGACAAGGCCGCCGCCCGGCCGCCGGGCAACCCCAGCCGCCGCCAGACCTTGGCCGCACCGCCGAAAGCCCGCCTGAGCACCAAGCCGCCGCTGCCGATCTCGCCGAGTGCCTCCGATCCCGCCCGCTCGGCAACAGCGGCGAAATAGGCGTTCCACGTCGGCGTCTCCGGTCCGACGAGATGGACGGCCTCGACCGGAGCCAGCAGCGCCCGCTCCGGCGACACGAGTTTCAGGCTGGCGGCAGCGGTGATCGCCGCGACATCGTCGACATGCACGAGCGCGGCCGAGCCCTCGCCCCGCGCGCCGAACGTCCCCCAGGCGCCCGAATCGATGCGCTCGACCAGCTTGTCGATCCAGAACCGGCTGCCGGTGCCGTAGACGATGCCGGGCCTGAGGATCACCGCCCGCCGCGGCGCAGGCACCGCATCGCCGACCCAGCGCCCGATCAGCGCCTCGCACGCCCGCTTCGCTTCACCGTAGCGACCGAGCGCGCCCACGGGTGTCGACGCCTCGCTGATCTGCCCTTCGCGCTCGCCGTAGACGGCGATGGAGGAGAAATACACGAGATTGCCGACGCCGGCCCGCGTCATCGCGGCAAGAAGATCGGCGCACTGCCGAACCATCGCCGCGTCCGACCCGTAGGCGGCGTGCACCACCGCATCCGCTCCGGCAACCGCCCTGGCGATGTCGGCCGGCGTATCGAGATCGCAGCCGATGCGGTCGATACCGGCAGCCGACGCGGCTCGCCGCCGGACTCCTGCGCGCACATGGATGCCTCGGCCGGAAAGCTCTGTCGCCACCCGCGCGCCGATGAAGCCGCCGGCGCCGATAACCAGCACGGTCGCAGGCGCGTCTTGCGGCATTCTACCGCCTCGCAGCCGCTTCGCCGCGGCGCGCCGGCCGGACGGCGAGGATGAGCCCGCGGAAATGCTCGCGGGCGAACAGGCCGAAGCCGAGCATGTAGGTGGCGATCCCGAGCGCGATCGCCAGACCCAGCGCCAACAGTCCGTGCCATTCCGGCATCAGCACTTCGAGCCCGACGACGGCCACCGCCATCGCCGCGGAAATCGCCCAGGACGGCAGCACGCTGGCAAGCCGTTCGGTGCGCGACCAGTCGAGCCCCGGCGGGATCAGCGCAAAGGCATAGACGGCCTGCAGCGCATCGCCGACGACGCGTGAAATGCCGACGCTGATCGGCCCGTAGGACTGCAAGGCGATCAGCACGACGAGGGTGCCGGCGACGCCGAGGAGGTTGCCGATCAGGCTGAATTCCGGCCGCGCCTTGGCCGACAGCGCGGTGAACACCAGCCGCGGCGGCAGCGCCAGGGCCGTGCCGATGCCGAGGCAGACGGCGATGTCGATCGCCTGATCCCAGCCGGGCCCGGAGACCAGCGGCAACAGGATCGGCGTCACCGCTGCCAGCCCGACGAACATCGGCGCGATGACGTAGGACGTCCGCGCCATCACCAGATCCGCTCGCTGCTTCAGCCGCTGGGCATCGTTATGCACGGCGGCAAAGAACGAGAAGGCGAAATTGTGCGCCGTGGCGCCGACCGCGCCGCGGATCGGCTCGACGACGCGCATCGCCATGTTGACGTAGCCGAGCACGGTGACGCCGTAGAGCGCGCTGACCACGCTGTTGAAGGCCAGAAACGTCAGATTGTCGGCCAGACGGTCGACCAGCGACAGGCCGGCGTAGCGCCGCATCGCCCTCAGCTGCGCATTCGACCAGACCGGCACGATGACGAAGCCGATCAGCCATTGCAGCGCCAATGCCCGCACGATGACGACGAGCACGCGCTGGGCGATCAGCGCCCACAGGCCGAAGCCGAGCAGCGCCAGGCCGACCGACAGCGACACGCCGACCACATGGCCGATCAGCGTCGCCTTGGCGACATCGTTGAAGCGGTTGAGCCGCCGGGCCAGCCCGGTCATGACGTCGGAGTAGCCGGAGAAGAACACCGAGGCCAGCGTCACCGGCAGCAGAACGGTGATCTCCGGCTCGGCATAGAAATGGGCAAGCGCATAGGCCGCCGGGATCGACAGGGCGAGCAGCAGCGCGCCCATCGCCCACGCGGCGGCCAGCGCCGCCTGCACATGCCGGCGCCGCAGCACCCGCATCTGCGCCAGCGCTTCCTCGAACGGCGTGCCGACGAACACCGAGGCGACGGTGACGATGATCAGCACAAGCGCCGTCAGGCCGAAATCATGCGGGGTCAGCAGGCGCGACAGGATCGCCGTACTCCCGGTGAGGAGTGCCAGCCGACCGAATGTGTCCAGGCCGGCCCAACCGAGCCAGCCGATGAGCTGCCGTTGCACTAGACCCCCGTGCGCAATCCCGTCTCCGTCCGCGTATCGCTCGCGCCCCGACGATTAGGCCGGCGAAGCGCTAATGCCAGGTGGAGACGGCCGGGATTGTGCGGCAAGAACCCGCAGGACACAGGGGTTTTCGGCAAATAGCGTTAAGAACACTTTGGAGCCGGATGCGGCGATGCCGGGATCATCGGCTGCCGTGGCCGCAACTACCGCACCGCGCCGGTTCACGACAGGAAGCGCCATTGCCCCGATGTCTTGCGCCGAGCGGGCAACTGCCGTGCCGCCGCCGGCTCCTCCGGCGTCGCCGTCTCCGGAGGCTTGGCGGCAACGCGCGCCGGCGAAGTCTGCACAGTCCAGTTCTGCATCGCCGTGCGGGGCGCAAAGATCGGCGGCGCGCTGGTTGGCGCCGGCGGCCTGACCATGACGATGCGCGGCTCCGGCCCCAATTCAGGACGCGGAATTAGCTCCGGGTCCCGCCGCGGCTCAAACCGCAAAATCGGTTCGGAGCTCCGTGGCGGCTCGGACCGCGGACCGACCGGCAGGACTTGGCGCGGCTCCAGTAAGCCGGCAGACGCCTGCACCGGCGGTTCGGCAGGCTTGGGCGCCCGATAGGGTGCGGCCTTCTCGATGACAGCCGGGACAGCGGCCGCAGCCGGCGCAACCGCAGTTTCGGCGATCTCGGCGGGTTCGAAGACGGGAGCTGCGGCAGGTACCGGCGCGAATGCCGCGGCAGCGACGGACGCCGGCGCTGGTACAGCAGCCATGGCGACGGCAATCTCGCCCTCCTCCATCTGGTCGCGACGGCGCCGGGCTGCTGCAGCCGCGTCGCGGCTGGACTGCGCCGATATCGGCGCCAGCATCACCGCGACGGCGAAGGCGCTGAGCATCAGCATCGCCGCCATCACCGCTGCGGCGATGCCCCAGGCGACCAAACCGACGAGACCGCCCGAGGGCGTCGGCGCCCGCGCCGGCGACACGACGCGCGTATAGGTGCGATCGATCTGGCCGAATTCGCTCGCCTCGCGCGCTCGGGTCTCAAACGAATCGAGGATCTTGCGGTCACTGTCGACGTCGCGCTCCAGCGCCCGGAGTTCGACCTCGGCGCGGCGGACGGCGGCTACGTCGGCGGTCAGCGCCGCCAGGTTGCGCGACAGCGCCGCCGTTTCCGACTGCGCCCGATCGACTTCGGCTTTCGCCGCCTTGCGCACGGAGCCGAGCGCATCGCGGATACCGGCCTCCGCCTCGCTGACCCGATTGCGCGCACTTTCGAGCGCCGGATGGCGCGCGCCGAGCGTCGCCGACAGCTGCGCCAGATCCGCCCGCGCCATCGCCTGGCGATCGAGCAGCGCGGAAAGCCGCCGGGACTCCGCATCATTGCCCGCCAGCCCCATCGAGGAAATGTCGAGCGGCTCGTCCGACAGCTGTTTCAGCCGTGCCCGCGCTTGCGCCTCGCGGTTCTGCGCCACGCTGAGAGCAGTCGTCGCCTCGGTCAGCCGCTGTTCGACCACCAGCCGATCCTGCGCTCCGACGAGCCCGTTCTCCACCCGGAAGTTCTCGGCCTTGGTCTCGGCGGCGCGCAGGTTGGAGCGCAGCGTGTCCAGCCGGCCGGTCAGTTCAGCTGTGAGCCGCTTGGCGACGCCGCTACGGTCAAGCGCATCCTCGGCCAGATAGGCGGCGACGATGGCATTGGCGAGCCTTGCCGCCGCATCGGGCGTCGACGACGTGGCCGTCACCCCGACCACGAAGGACCGTTCGGCGCGCTGCACCGCGATCAGCCGCTGCAGCTTGGCCAGCGCCCGCGTCTCCGCCGTCTCCGCCGACTTGTTCGATACCGTCCCGCTCGGCTGCGCCAGATCGAGTTCGCGCACGACCCGCAGCATCACCCGGTCCGAGCGGATCACCGCCATCTGGCTTTCGACGAAATTGATCGCCGCATTGGCATCCATCTGGCTCGCCGATGCATCGTCGGCAAACACCTTCAGGCCACGCGGGTCGATGAGCAGTTCGGCCGTCGACTTATAGGCCGGCGGCAGCGCGAGTTTCGTCGCGACGCCGATGCCGGCGCCGAGCGCCGCGGCCAGAAGGATCAGCGCCATCGACTGCCTGACGCGGGCGATGAGTGCTGCCGCGGCGAGGCGCCACACGTTGGCCTCGCCTGCCGGCGCCGATAGGCCGGTGCCTGCGCCCTGCGCGCGTGACGACACCCGATCGCCGTGCTGCCCTGGTGTAGTTGCCACTGTTCGGTTACCCGCGATCCTCGCCCATGCGACCACTCGGCGAGCCCGACCGGAACACCGGTCGCGCCGAACGGCGATCGCCAGCCGAATCCTAGCGGCATGAGCGTTCCGATAACGTTAATGAAGTTTTGGAATGGGCCCCTAACACCCTATTTGCAAAATACTCTTATGAACTGGTCAGATTTGCGTCACGTTATCTCCAATGATTGCGCGTAGAAAACTCCGGGGCCTCCCATGTTCGAAGTCGACGTCGCAACCACCGTAGAAGACGTTGCCCGGCTGCTGCCGGAATGGCAGCGGCTCGACGCCGCCCTGACGCCGCGCCTGCCGTTCACCTCGCCCGCCTGGTGCCTGACCTGGTGGCGCCATTTCCGCCGCTCCGGCCTTGCCGCCCGCGACGAGTTGCGGGTTTACACCTTGCGCGATGCCGGCGGTCGGCTCGTCGGCCTGGCACCGATGTTCGTGGCGCTCAGACCCGGCGTCGGGCCGATTGCGACGCGCGAGTTGCAGTTCTTCGGCGCCGACCCCTATGTCACCGAATTGCGCGGTCCGGTCTGTCGCCGCGAGGATCTGGCCGCCGTCTCGGCGGCGCTCGTCGCCCATGTCGCGCTGGAAGACGGCTACGACTGGGTGCAATGGCGCGGCCTGTCGCCGGAGGCCCAATTCGCCGGCGACCCGGCCGTCTTCCTGCCGGACGGCAAGCTCGACAGCATCGACCACTTCCTGCGCCTCGATGCCTCGTGGGAGACGTTCAAGTCCACCCTGCCGCGCAACATCAAGGAATCCTTGCGCAAATGCTATAATTCGCTGGCCCGCGACGGCATCCGGTTTACGTTTCGCGTCATCGAGACCGGCCCCGCGGTGCGCGAGGCGATCGACGTGTTCTTCCGCCTGCATGCCGGCCGCGCCGGGCTCGCCGGCACCATCGACCACGCCGATGCTTTCGCCAGCGCGAGCGCCAAGGCGTTCCTCAGCGATTACGCCGAAGCCATGGCGCTCGGCGGCAGCTTGCGCATCTTCCAGCTGGTCATCGACGAGACGATCGTCGCCACCCGCATCGGCTTCCTCCTCGGTGACGAACTCTATCTCTATTTCTCCGGCTACGATGCCGCCTGGTCTCGCTACAGCGTAATGACCACGACGGTTGCCGAAAGCCTCAAATGGGCGATCGGCCAGGGGCTCGGCATCGTCAACCTGTCGTCGGGCACCGACGTATCGAAGACCCGCTGGCGCCCGCACAGCGTCACCGCCGTCGGCGGCTACACTTGCGCGCCGGCCGCCCTGAGCCGGCTCGCCTTCAACCTCGTCAGGCGGCTGCGCGCCGGCCGCACCGCCGACCCCGATCGCACCGAAGACGCAGCCTGACGCCGGCGTCGGACGGACGCCGATCGCCCCGCTTCGGTCTTGCCGGACCATCGCCCACGGATTGCCGGCGCAGCCGAAATTCTCCGTGCCCAGCGTTGAATGGCCGCCGCATTACGACTAGTCTGGCCTCGTCGATTTTTTCAGAATAACTTATAGGGGGCGAATTTGGCTGATATCAGTCTGGAAGCCGTCACCGGCAAACTGAACCGGGTCGGATACGAAGCATTCTTCCAAGCCTTGCGCCACGCCAAGTCGAGCGGACACCGCAATGTCGAACTAGCCCATTGGCTGTTCCACATCCTGCAGAAGGACCGCAACGATCTGGCGCTCTCCGCCGATTACTTCAAGCTCGACCGCGGCAAGCTGCTGTCCGATCTGGCGGGCGCCATCAACGGCTTCCGCAAGAACGTCACCGAGATGCCAGGCGTCGCCCGGCCCGTGCAATTGATCCTCGATCGCGGCTGGCATTATGCCACGCTGATGTTCGGCGAGACACAGATCCGCTCCGGCCACCTGCTGGTCGGCGGCTTCCTCGAAGACGACCTGCGCAAGGCCTTCTACGAACTGTCTGCGGAATTCAAGAAGATCAACGGCGATACTCTCACCTCGGAATACCGCCGTGCCTGGCACGGGTCGGACGAGGAGAGCCTGCAGCCGATGGACGGCTCCGGCCTGCTGGCCGCCGGCACGCCGGGCGCCGAGGCCGCCGCGCAGAAGGGCACCACCGCGCTCGACCGCTTTTCGCAGGATCTGACCGCCAAGGCGAAAGCCGGCAACATGGATCCGATCCTCGGGCGCGACGAGGAGATCCGCCAGATCATCGACGTCTTGATGCGCCGCCGGCAGAACAATCCGATCCTGACCGGCGAGGCCGGCGTCGGCAAGACCGCGGTGGTGGAGGGCTTTGCCCAGCGCATCGCCGCCGACGATGTGCCGCCGCCGTTGCGTGGCGTGCGCCTGTGCGCCCTCGACATCGGCCTGATGCAGGCCGGCGCCTCGATGAAGGGCGAGTTCGAGCAACGGCTCAGGTCGGTCATCGACGAGGTGCAGAATTCGCCGACGCCGGTGATCCTGTTCATCGACGAGGCGCATACGCTGATCGGCGCCGGCGGCGCGGCCGGCACCGGCGATGCGGCCAACCTGCTGAAGCCGGCGCTGGCGCGTGGCACCTTGCGGACCATCGCCGCCACGACGTGGTCGGAATACCGCCAGTATTTCGAGAAGGATCCGGCGCTGACCCGCCGCTTCCAAGCGATCCAGATCGATGAGCCCGGCGTCAAACAGGCCTGCGACATGCTGCGCGGCATCTTGAAGCCGATGCAGAAGCACCACAAGGTGCGCATCTCCGATGCCGCCGTGGTCGCCGCCGTGCAGCTGTCGCACCGCTACATCCCGGCGCGGCAATTGCCCGACAAGGCCGTCAGCCTGTTGGATACCGCCTGCGCCCGCGTCGCCATTTCGTTGAGCGCTACGCCGGCGCTGATCGAGGATGCGCGCGTCGCCATTGGCTCGCTGGACAATGAACGGGCCGCGCTGGTCGCCGATCGCAACCTCGGTGCCGGCGACGACGAGCGGGTGGCCGAGATCGACATCGAGATCGCCACGCAGAAGGACAGATTGGCGGCACTCGAAGCTGACTGGGCGACGGAAAAGGCGCTGGTCGACGAGATCCATGCGGCGCGCGACGCGCTGGCGAACCCCGAATCGACGGCCGCGCCGGGCGCCGAGGGCGCCAGCACGGAGGAAGCCGAAGCCAAACTCGCCGCGGCCGAAGCAAAGCTTGGCGAAGCCCGCGCCAAGTTGAAGGAAAAGTCCGACGCACTTGAGGGCATCGACCCCGAGAAGCGCATGATCTATCCGCATGTCGACGAGCAATCGGTGGCCTCCGTGGTCTCGGACTGGACTGGCATTCCGGTCGGCCGCATGGTCAAGGACGAGATCGAGACCATCCTGAAGCTGTCGGAGATCCTCAACCGGCGCATTGTCGGCCAGAGCCACGGCCTCAACATGATCTCGAAACGCATCGAGACCAACCGCGCCAAACTCGACAACCCGAACAAGCCGATCGGTGTGTTCATGCTGTGCGGCCCGTCGGGCGTCGGCAAGACCGAGACCGCGCTGGCGCTCGCCGAAGCCCTCTATGGCGGCGAGCAGAACATCATCACCATCAACATGTCGGAGTTCCAGGAGGCGCACACGGTCTCGACCTTGAAAGGGGCCCCTCCCGGCTACGTCGGCTACGGCGAGGGCGGCCGGTTGACGGAAGCCGTCAGGCGCAAGCCGTATTCGGTGGTGCTCTTGGACGAAATGGAAAAGGCCCACCCCGATGTGCACGAGTTGTTCTTCCAGGTGTTCGACAAGGGCCAGATGGAAGACGGCACCGGACGGCGCATCGACTTCAAGAATACGCTGATCATCCTGACCTCCAACGTCGGCACCGACATCATCATGACGCTCGGCCGCGATCCGGCGCTTGCCTCCGACCCCGAGGCGATTGTCGCGGCACTGCGGCCGGAGCTGTTGAAGGTGTTCCCGCCGGCGCTCATCGGCCGTCTGGTAGTGATCCCCTACTTCCCGCTGTCGGGCGAAATGCTCGGCGGCATCGTCCGCCTGCAATTGGGCCGCATCGCCAAGCGCATCCGCGACAATCACGACGTCGCCTTCTCGTACGACGACGCCGTGGTCGACTACATCGTCGGGCGCTGCAACGATCCGGATTCCGGCGGCCGCATGGTCGACAACATCATCACCAACACATTGCTGCCGGCCTTGTCGCGCGAATTCCTCGTCCGCTCGCTCGACAAGACTGAAGTCACCGAGGCCCGCGTCACCATCACCGACGGCGAATTCGCGTACAGTTGGGTGTGAGGCCGCCCTCGCCGCTCACCCCCCTCCCGACCTTCGGCCACCCTCCCCCACACGGGGGGGCGGGCGAAGGAGCCGTCCACTCGGCGCTGGTAGAGCCAGATCGTCCCACATGCCCCTCCCCCCTTGTGGGGGAGGGTGCCCGAAGGGCGGGTGGGGGGTACGGCCGCAATCCAGTTCGACCCCATTCCCCGCTTGAAAATCGTGGCCGAAGCGCCGATATCAACCGCGGCCCCGCCGCGCGCATCCGTCGCCGCCGGCGGGCCGTTCCCGTCAACAGCGATCGCAAGAACACCATTCCCATGACCGCCGAAACGTCCCATACGACATCTACGACGTCCGAGAGCCACGAATTCCAGGCCGAAGTCTCGCGCCTGCTGCATCTGATGGTGCATTCGGTCTATTCCAACAAAGACATCTTCCTGCGCGAGCTGATCTCGAATGCCGCCGATGCCTGCGAGAAGCTGCGCTGGCGCGCGCTGACCGAGCCGGCCCTCATCGCCGAAGGCGCGAAGTTGGCCATCACGATCACTGCCGGCGAGGACAAACTGACCATCGCCGACAACGGCGTCGGCATGGACCGCGGCGAATTGATCGCCAACCTCGGCACCATCGCCAAATCGGGCACCCGCGCCTTCCTCGACCAGATCGCCGACAGGCAAGAGAATTCCCGCCTGATCGGCCAGTTCGGCGTCGGCTTCTACTCCGCCTTCATGGTCGCGGACGAGGTGACGGTCGTCAGCCGGTCCGCTGGCACCAACGAGGCCTGGACTTGGCGCTCCGACGGCATGGGGTCGTTCGAGATCGAGCGCGCCGAACTCGCCGACGCGCCGGAGCACGGCACCCGTGTCGTGCTGACCTTGAAGGACGACGCCAAGACCTACGCCGACGGTCCTACGATCGAGCGCATCGTCAAGGAATATTCCGCTCACGTGCCCGTACCGATCGAGCTGGTGGCGGCTGAATCCGAAGGCAAGGAGCTGACCGACGGATCGGCGCTGTGGGCCAAGCCGAAGTCCGAGATCTCCAAGGATGAATACAAGGATTTCTACGGCACGGTCGCCGGTCAATGGGACGAGCCGGCGCTGACCATCCACTATCACGCCGAGGGCCGGCACGAATACTCGGTGCTGCTGTTCGTGCCGTCGATGAAGCCGTTCGACCTGTTCGACCCCGCGCGCAAGGGCAAGGTGAAACTCTACGTTCGCCGCGTCTTCATCTCCGACGAGGTGGAACTCTTACCCGCGTGGGCCCGCTTCGTGCGCGGCGTGATCGATTCCGAAGACTTGCCGCTCAATCTCTCCCGCGAGATGCTGCAGCACAATCCGGTGCTGGACGCCATCCGCAAGGCGGTGACCACCCGCATCCTGTCGGACCTGGGCAAGCTCGCCGAGAGCGACGCCGAGACCTACGCCAAGGTGTGGGACGCGTTCGGTGCGGTGATCAAGGAAGGCCTCTACGAGGAGGCCGAGCGGCGCGACGACCTGTTCAAGGTCGCCCGCTTCAAGACCACCAAGTCGGGCGACGGCTGGCGGTCGTTGGCCGACTACGTCAAGGATCTGAAGCAAAACCAGACCCGCATCTTCTATGTGCTGGCCGACTCGACCGACCGCGCGCTGGCCAGCCCGCATCTGGAAGGCTTCAAGGCCCGCGACGTCGAAGTGCTGCTGCTCTCCGATCCGGTCGACGCCTTCTGGGTCAGGACCGCGCTCGGCTTCGACGGCAAGCCGTTCCAGTCGGTCACCCAGGGTGCCACCGACCTCGATCAGATCCCGGAGACGGAAACGATCGACAAGCCGGCGGATGGCCAGGCGGCCGCCAGCCTGATCGCCTACCTGAAGCAACAGCTGAAGGATCGTGTCGGCGACGTCAGGACGTCGAACCGCCTCGCCGAAAGCCCGGTCTGTCTGGTGGCGCCCGACTACGGCCCGGACAAGCAGTTCGAGAAGATCATGGCCCGGCACGAGGGGCTGGGTCAGATGTCGAAGCCGATCCTCGAGATCAATCCCGGCCACGCCCAGATCGCCGCCATGACCAGACGGCTCGAGACCGGCGATACCGCCGCGCTCGAAGACGCCGCCGTGATCCTCCTCGGCCAGGCCAAGATCCTCGATGGCGAGGCCCCCGACGATCCGGCCGATTTCGCCCGCCGCCTCGGCCGGGTGCTGGCGGCGCAACTCGGCTGAGCCGACTGAGCCTGAGCCATTCGGACGACGACGGCCGCCCCCACGGCTCGGAAGTTGGACTAATCTTTGATTTTGGCGTGTGTTGCCCCCCCTCTCTGCCTCTCCCCCACAAGGGGGGAGAGGACCCCCATGGCACCTTGATCGCCACAATGCCCCTCTCCCCTTGTGGGGGAGGGTGGCCGAAGGCCGGGTGGGGGGTAGACAACAAAACACATCATTCTCGTTAGCCTGACTTCCGTGCGGCGGCGGTCGCCTGTTTCCCGCTGGAACGGGCGGTCGTTCCATGATCTGATCCGGGTTTCGAACCCTTCTTGCCAAGGTGCGAGCCGAAACGATGGACTACGTCATCATGGCCGCGCTGGCGGCGGTCGCTATCGTGTTGCTGTTGGGTCTGTGGAACATGCTGCGCGGCGGCAGCGCCAACCTGTCGCAAAAGCTGATGCGCTGGCGCGTCGTGCTGCAGTTCTTCGCCATCATCGTGGTGATGCTGGTCGCCTGGATGCGCGGCCACTGAACCAGCGCGCTCACCGCATGCCGCGCGCTATTCTGCGGCGACGTCGCGGCGGCCGAAGCGGCGCTCGATGTAGGCTTCGACGATCGTCCGGAACTCCGCGACAATCCCGTCGCCGCGCAACGTCGTCACCCGTTCGCCGTCGATATAGACCGGCGCGGACGGATGTTCGCCGGTGCCGGGTAAGGAGATGCCGATGTCGGCGTGCTTCGATTCGCCGGGACCGTTGACGATGCAGCCCATCACCGCGAGGTTCAGCGCCTCGACGCCCGGATATTTCTCCCGCCACTGCGGCATGGAAGCGCGGATATAGTCCTGCACGTCGCGGGCAAGCTCCTGGAACACCGTCGACGTCGTGCGCCCGCAGCCCGGACAGGCGGCGACCACCGGCACGAAGGAGCGGAAGCCCATGGTCTGTAACAGTTCCTGCGAGGCGATCACCTCTTTGGTGCGATCGCCGCCCGGCTCCGGGGTGAGCGAATAGCGGATGGTGTCGCCGATCCCCTGCTGCAATAACAGCCCCATGGCGGCAGACGACGCGACCAGCCCCTTCGACCCCATGCCGGCCTCGGTGAGGCCCAGGTGCAGTGCGTAGTTCGAGCGCTGGGCCAGTTCGACGTAGACAGCGATCAGGTCCTGTACCTGGCTGACCTTGGCCGACAGGATGATGCGGTCACGGCCAAGGCCGATCTCTTCGGCGCGCTCGGCCGACAACAGCGCCGACTGCACGATCGCCTCGTGCATCACTTCGCGGGCCGAGCGCGGCACGGCGGCACGCGAGTTCTCGTCCATCAGCTGGGTGAGGAGTTCCTGGTCGAGCGAGCCCCAGTTGACGCCGATCCTGACCGGCTTGCCGTAATGGATGGCTTTTTCGACGATCTCGGCGAACTGCGTGTCGCGCTTGGCCTTGAAGCCGACGTTGCCGGGATTGATGCGATATTTGTCGAGCGCTTCGGCGCAAGCCGGATGATCGGCGAGGAGCTTATGGCCGATGTAATGGAAGTCGCCGACCAGCGGCACATCGACGTTCCATTGCAGCAGCCGCTCGCGGATATGCGGCACGGCCGCGGCCGCCTCGTCGCGATCGACCGTGATGCGCACCAGTTCCGAGCCGGCGCGAGCGAGCGCGGCCACTTGGCTCGCCGTCGCCTCGATATCGGCCGTATCGGTGTTGGTCATCGACTGCACGACGACGGGATGGCCGCCGCCGACCTTCACCCCGGCGACATCGACGGCAACGGTCTGGCGGCGGGAAAGCGGTGCGGCGAGGAAGGTCATCGATTGCCTTTGCAGGTATCCAGACTGGGATCGGCGGCGATGTTGGCCGGACCATTCGAGCGAGCCAGCACCGCGTCAACGGCGGAATTCAGGCGACGATACCCCTCGTTGCCCGGCCAACGCTTGGTGAGGTATATGGCCCGCTCCTTCGCCGCGGGAAGCTCGCCCTTGTAATAATAGGCAAAGAACAGGCCGCGCTGGGCCTCCTCGAGCGGTTCCTTGCCGTAGTAGCACTGCGCCGCCAGATACAGGTTCTTCGCCCGATCGGCATAGGCCGGGTTTGCATTCACATAAAGCCTGGCGAGGCCGAGGATAGCCGGCACATCGTTGTTGTGATGTTCGATCACATACTTGTAGTCGCCGACAGCGGCCTCGAATGATCCGCCGAGATCGATGTTGTGCCCCATGTGCTCAAGCGTGGCGCGCTGCAGCCGGGGCTTCAGATCGTCGGAGTGGGCGGCGACGTCGGCGTCGAGCCGGGCCTTCAGCCGCTGATAGCGCTTGGTGACGGCGGAGCGCTGTTCGGCGGTCTTGATCGCCGGCGGCCAATCGCCGATCAGCGGCCCGAGCGCCTTCAGTTCCTGTTCCACCGGCGGCTCGGCCAAAGCCGAGGCAACCGGCATCACGCCGAGTGTCACTGCAAGCAAAACGGATACGGCCAACCGCTGCATGAGGGTACCTATCGCTATAACGACCGCGCATGTCGGCACGCGGCGATGCGTTTCCTGGAGCGTTTCCGGACGATATGCAAGTCCGAGGCAATCCGATCGCCTAGGCGCTGGGCACATGACGAACGCAGCGGCGCGGTGCAGGCAGCGGGCCGACGCCGCCAGACATTCGCCGTCATTGCGAGCCGCAGGCGAAGCAATCCAGACATTCGCGCAAAGACTCTGGATTGTTTCGGTTCACGCTCACAACGACGAATGCACGCGAGCACCTGCATTCCACAAAATCACACCCGCCGCTCAACCAGCATCTTCTTGATCTCGGCGATCGCCTTGGCCGGATTGAGCCCCTTCGGGCAGGTATTGGCGCAGTTCATGATGGTGTGGCAGCGATACAGCCGGAACGGATCTTCCAGGTCGTCAAGCCGGTCGCCGGTCGCCTCGTCGCGGCTGTCGGCGAGCCAGCGGTAGGCCTGCAACAACACCGCCGGCCCGAGGTAGCGTTCACCGTTCCACCAGTAGCTCGGGCAGGAGGCCGAGCACGAGGCGCACAGGATGCATTCGTAGAGGCCGTCGAGCTTCTGCCGATCCTCGTGGCTCTGCAGCCATTCGGTCTGCGGCGTCGGCGACACCGTCTTCAGCCACGGCTCGATCGAACGGTGCTGCGCGTAGAACGTGGTCAGGTCCGGCACCAGATCCTTGATCACCGGCAAGTGCGGCAGCGGATAGATTTTGATCGTGCCCTTGATCTCCTCCATGCCCTTGGTGCAGGCGAGCGTATTCAGCCCGTCGATGTTCATGGCACAGGAACCGCAGATGCCCTCGCGGCAGGAGCGACGGAAGGTCAGCGTCGGATCGACCGTGTTCTTGATATAGAGAAGCCCGTCGAGAACCATCGGACCGCAGTGGTCAAGGTCGATGAAATAGGTGTCGAGCCGCGGATTGCCGCCATCATCCGGGCTCCAGCGATAGACCTGATACTCGCGCACGCGCTTGGCAGCGGCCGGCTTCGGCCAAGTCTTGCCTTTTTTGACGACGGAGTTCTTGGGAAGTGTGAATTCGACCATGATCACCGAGCCTTCATTGCGAGCGCGAGTTCAACCATCTCACTGACACTACTGCAGATTTCGTTTGCACGAATGCCAAAGGCGAGCGCGCCTCAGTACACCCGCGCCTTCGGTTCGATATAGGCGATCTCATTCGACATCGTAAACGCATGCACCGGACGGTAGTCGATCTTGACCGTCTTGGCGGCGTCGTCGGCCCAGGCGAGCGTATGCTTCATCCAATTGGCGTCGTCTCGGGCTGGGAAATCCTCGCGCGCATGCGCGCCGCGGCTTTCCTGCCGGTTGGCGGCCGAATCCATGGTGACCACGGCCTGGGCGATCAGATTGTCGAATTCCAGCGTCTCGACCAGATCGGAGTTCCAGATCAGCGAGCGATCGGTGACGCCGACATCGGCGATCCCCCGCCACACCTCGTGGATGTGCTTCTCGCCCTCGGCCAGCACCTCGCCGGTGCGGAACACCGCGCAGTTGGACTGCATCGTCTTCTGCATGTTGAGCCTGAGTTCCGCCGTCGGCGTGCCACCCTTGGCGTAGCGGTACTTGTCGAGCCGGGTCAGCGCCAGGTCTCCGGCACCCGCCGGCAGTTCCGGCTGACGCGAGCCGGCCTTGATGTCGTCGGCGCATTTGAGCGCCGCGGCACGGCCGAACACCACCAGATCGATCAGCGAGTTCGAGCCGAGCCGGTTGGCGCCGTGCACCGAGACGCAGGCCGCCTCGCCGATCGCCATCAGGCCGGGGACCACCGTATCCGGGTTGCCGTCCTTCAAGGTGACGACCTCGCCGTGATAGTTGGTCGGGATGCCGCCCATGTTGTAGTGCACCGTCGGCAGGATCGGGATCGGCTCCTTGGTCAGGTCGACGCCGGCGAAGATCTTGGCCGATTCGGTGATGCCGGGCAGCCGCTCGGCCAGCACCGCGGGGTCGAGGTGGGAAAGGTGCAGGTGGATGTGGTCCTTGTTCTTGCCGACGCCGCGGCCTTCGCGGATCTCGATGGTGATCGAGCGCGACACCACGTCGCGGGACGCCAGATCCTTGGCCGACGGCGCATAGCGCTCCATGAAGCGCTCGCCCGCCGAGTTGGTGAGATAGCCGCCCTCGCCGCGCGCGCCTTCGGTGATCAACACGCCGGCGCCGTAGACGCCGGTCGGGTGGAACTGCACGAACTCCATGTCCTGCAGCGGCAATCCGGCGCGGAGCACCATGGCGTTGCCGTCGCCGGTACAGGTATGGGCGGAGGTGCAGGAGAAATAGGTCCGGCCGTAGCCGCCGGTCGCCAGCACCGTCTTCTGCGCCCGGAAGCGGTGGATCGTGCCATCTTCCATGTTGAGCGCCACGACGCCGCGGCAGGCACCCTCGTCGTCCATGACAAGATCGATGGCGAAATATTCGACGAAGAACTCGGCGCCGTAGCGCAACGACTGGCCGTAGAGCGTGTGCAGCATGGCGTGGCCGGTGCGATCGGCCGCCGCGCAGGTGCGCTGAGCGATGCCCTTGCCGTAATCCGTGGTCATGCCGCCGAACGGACGCTGATAGATCTTGCCGTCCTCGGTGCGACTGAACGGCAGACCCCAGTGCTCCAGTTCGTACACGGCGGTCGGGGCGTGGCGCACCAGATATTCAATCGCATCCTGGTCGCCGAGCCAGTCGGAGCCCTTGACCGTGTCGTACATGTGGAAGCGCCAGTCGTCGCGCCCCATGTTGCCGAGCGAGGCCGCGACGCCGCCCTGCGCCGCGACCGTATGGCTGCGCGTCGGGAACACCTTGGTGATGCAGGCGGTCTTCAGTCCGGCTTCCGACGCGCCGGTCACGGCCCGGAGCCCGGCGCCGCCGGCGCCGACCACCACCACGTCGAAGGTGTGGTCGATGAACTTGTAGGCCGTCCCGCCTGCCGAAGGCGCCGCGCTCGAATTCAACTCAGCCATGTCGATGTCCATCGTCGTTGCGCCCGCACCATCCGCCGCGCACGTAAGCACGGGAGGCGGGGGACTTCCGTTGAAGAGATCGCGCCGTCCGGTCGCCGGGACCGGCGGCGGCGGCATCAATGGGCGAAATACAGCTTGGCGACGGCGAGCACCGCGGCCGCGCCGATCAGGAAGGCGAAGAAGGAATTGGCGAGAAACAGGATGACCTTCCATGCCTCGCCATGCACGTAGTCCTCGACGATCACCTGCAATCCCAACCGCATGTGCACGACGCCGGCGATGATGAAGGCGAGCATCAGCACCGCGACGACGGGCGAACCGAGCCGGGCGGCGGCCACCTCGTAAGGCGCGCTCGTCAGCGACACGACGAGGAAGACGAAGAACAACGACAGCGGCACCAGCGCGACGGAGGTGAGCCGCTGCATCCAGAAATGGTCGGTGCCCTGCCGGGCCGAGCCGAGACCGCGAACTGTGCCGAGGGGCGTACGCATGTGTCTCTCCTGAGCTTTAGCGGACGGCGTAGCCGATGACCCAGACGACGAGCGTCAGGATCACCGAGGCGACAAGGGTTCCGACCGACAGGGCCTTGCGCGACCACTCGTCGAAGCCGGCACCGAAATCCCAGACGAAATGGCGGATGCCGCCAAACAGATGGTGGATGAGCGCCCAGGTATAGCCGAACAGGACGAGACGGCCGAGGAAGGAGCCGAACAGCCACTGAACGCTGTCGTAGCCCCCCTTGCCGGAGGCCGCGGCGACCAGCCAGACGACCAGCAGCACGGTGCCGAAGTAGAGCCCTGCGCCGGTGACGCGGTGCAGGATCGACATGGTCATGGTCCATGACCATTTGTAGACCTGGAGATGCGGCGACAGCGGCCGTTGCCCCGTCACGGATTTGCTCTCGATTGTCGACATGCGCCCTCGCGTTCCCTTCAGCGTCGCCCGGCCATGGACGTCCAGAACCCGCCCGGCAGACCTCGTAGGTCGAAGCCTGCATCGACCGGCCCATCTCAGCCTGCCCTGCCGATGCCGAAGCCCCCCATACCGCCCCAAACTGCTTGGA
>JARLIU010000073.1 GCA_031291595.1 Ancalomicrobiaceae bacterium
AGAAGGTTCTGGTATAGGCAGGACTCGGTTGCAAGATCGACGATCATTGCTTCTGTCATTGCGAGCAAAGCGAAGCAATCCAGAGTCTTGGAAGTTATACCTTTCTGGATTGCTTCTGCTCACGCTCGCAATGACGAAATCGGGCATGGTCAATCTGGATCACCCAAAACGATGTTACCACAGCGCCAGACCGATCGCCTTTGGTCGTATGTGTGAGGCGACGGCCGTGGGCCTCACGCCTGCTGCGTCCGCAGCTCCAACACCGAGTCCAGCCAGTCGGTGCGCATCACCGGCACAGCGCTGATCAATCGCTCGGTATAGGGATGGTGCGGCCCAGCGAAGATGCGGTCGGTCGAATCGAAGGCGACGAATTCACCCTTCAGCATCACCGCGGTACGATGCGCGATGCGTCGGACGACGTCGAGATCGTGGGTGATGAACATGTAGGCGAGCCCGAGTTCCGCCTGCAACCGCTTGAGAAGTTTCAGGATTTCCTCTGCAACCAGCGGGTCGAGCGCCGACGTCGGCTCGTCGAGAATGACGAGTTCGGGATCGGCGGCCAGCGCCCGGGCGATGCAGACGCGCTGCTTCTGCCCGCCCGACAGCTGCATCGGCTTCCTCGCAAGGAAGTCCTCCGGCAGTTCGACCAGGCGCAAGAGTTCCTTGACCCGCGCCGTCACCTCCGCCCCCGACTTGCCGAAGTAGAAATGCACCGGCCGGCCGATGATTTCGCCAAGCGTCTGGCGCGGATTGAGCGCCACGTCGGGGATCTGGTAGACGAGCTGAATGACGCGCTTATCCTCGCGCGAGCGGTCGGCGAGCGCCTTGGTCAACACCCGGCCCTTGAACAGGATGCGACCGCTGCTCGGCGGCAACAGCCCGGTGATGACGCGGGCGAGCGTCGACTTGCCCGAGCCGGATTCCCCCACGACCGCCACCGTCTCGCCGCGGCGGATATCGAGGCTCACCCGGTCGACCACCGTCAGCGGCCCGTAGGCGGCGGTCGTCGCCTCGACCGACAGGATCGTCTCCGCGCCGAGCGTATCGAGGCGCGCCCGCTCGCTCGCCGCCGCCGCCCGGACCGCGACCAGCCGGGCGGTATAGTCCTGGCTCGGTCGGTGCAGCACGTCCTCGGTGGCGCCCTCTTCGACCTGCCGGCCGTGGCGCAGCACCTTGATGCGGTCGGCGACTTGGGCGACGACGGCAAGATCGTGGGTGATGTAAAGCGCCGCCGTACCGTATTCGCGGATCAGATGTTTCAACAGGGTCAGCACTTCGATCTGCGTCGTCACGTCGAGCGCCGTCGTCGGCTCGTCGAGCACCAGGATATCCGGTCGACACGACATGGCCATCGCCGCCATGGCGCGTTGCAACTGCCCGCCCGAGGCCTGATGCGGATATTTTCGCCCGAACATCTCCGGCTTGGGCAGGTCGAGCGAACGGAACAATTCGATCGCCCAGGCCTCCGCCTCGTCGCGGCGCATCAGCCCATGCACCACCGGCCCCTCGCACACCTGATCGATGATGCGGTGCGCCGGATTGAAGGCGGAGGCGGCCGACTGGGCGATATAGGCGATGCGACGACCGCGCATGTCGCGCCGCCCGGCCGCATCGAGCAGCCTGACGTCGGTGCCGTCGATCTCGATCGAGCCGCCGGTGATGCGGCAGCCGGCTCGCGCATAGGTCATCGCAGCCAGCCCGATGGTCGACTTGCCGGCGCCGGATTCGCCGATGAGGCCGAGCACCTTGCCGCGCGGCAAATCGAGGTCGATGTGGTCGACGATGACGTTGCCCTGGATCGTCTCGACGACGAGGCCGCGGATCCTCAGGATGGGGGTCGTCTCAGCCATTGGACGCGCACTCACAATTCGGCCTGGGCGCCGGAGGGGCGCGCCTCGATCGACAGCAGCCAGTCGACCACCAGATTGACACCGACCGTCATCACCGAAATGGCAAGCGCCGGCCAGATCGGCGCCAGCATGCCGAAGGAGATGGCGGCGGCATTGTCGCGCACCATGCCGCCCCAGTCAGCAAACGGCGGCTGGATGCCGAGACCCAGGAACGACAGCGCCGCGACGAACAGGAAGTTGAAGCAGAACCTGAGGCCGAACTCGGAGAACAGCGGCGCCGAGGCGTTGGGCAGGATCTCGCGTCGCATGATCCACCAGATCCCCTCGCCCCTGAGCCGCGCCGCCTCGACGTATTCGAGCACGGAAAGGTTCATGGCGAGCGCTCGCGCCAGCCGGAACACGCGAGTGGAATCGAGAAACGCGATGGTCAGCACCAGGACCGGGATCGCCGAACCGAAGACGCCGAGGATGATCAGGGCGAAGATGAGGAGGGGAATGGACAGGATCACGTCGACGAGACGGGATAAGAGCTGATCGACCCAGCCACCGAGCACCGCGGCGACAAAACCCGTGGTGATGCCCATGACGAATGACAGCACGGTGGTGACCATCGCCACGCCGATGGTCATGCGCGCGCCGTAGATCAGCCGCGTCAGCATGTCCCGGCCGATCTGGTCGGCGCCGAGCCACAACGCCGCCGAGGGCGGATCCCAAGTGCCGGCGACCGACTGGCTCTCGCCGTACGGCGTCAGCCACGGGCCGAACACGGCGACGAGCAGGTTGACCGTCACGATGACGATGCCGACCCAGGCGGTGAACGGCGGCTTGTACCCGAAAAGCGTCATGGCCGCTCTCCTATCTCCTGTGCCTGAGGCGCGGATTGACGAGAATGGCAAGAATGTCGGCGAGCGTGTTCAAGCCGACGAACACCGCGGCGAAGATCAGGCCGCAGGCCTGGATCACCGGGACGTCGCGCTTGGAGACCGCATCGACCATCAATTGCCCGATGCCGGGATAGGTGAAGACGGCTTCGACCACCACGACGCCGACGACGAGATAGGCGAGGTTCAGCGCCACCACGGTGATGATCGGCGCCGCGGCATTCGGCAGCGCGTGGTGGGCGACGACCCGGCCGCGGGTGAGCCCCTTGAGAAACGCCATCTCGATGTATTGGCTCGACATGACGGACAAGACCGAGGTGCGCGTCATCCTGAGCATATGGGCGGTGACGAGCAGTGTCAGCGTCACCGCCGGCAGCGTCGTCACATAGATGCGGCCGAGGAAACTCGTGTCCGCGTCGACGGTCGCCAGCGACGGAAACAGGCCGAACTCGACCGTGAAGATGGCGATGAGCACGTAGCCGACGAAGAACTCCGGCACCGAGATGGTCATCAGCGTCAGGATGTTGGAGATGCGGTCGATCGGCCGTCCCTCGCGGATGGCGGCGACGACGCCGAGCCCGACCGCCAGCGGCACCGCGATCAACGCCGCATAGCCGGCCAGGAACATCGTATTGGCGAAGCGCGGACGGATCTCGTCGATGATGACGCGCTGGTTGGTCAGCGCCACGCCGAGGTCGCCGTGCAGAGCCCGCCACAGCCAGGTGAAGAAGCGGATGTAGGCCGGCACGTCCAGCCCCAATTCCTTGCGGAACGCGGCGAGCGTCTCCTTGGTGGCCGACTGGCCGAGCACCGCCGTCGCCACGTCGCCGGGCAGGATTTGCGTGCAGACGAAGATCAGCACCGACACTGCGAAAAGTGTGGCCAGTCCCAGAAGCGCGCGCGTCGCGATAAGTTTCAGCACTTTCCCAAACGCCCCAACGAGATACGGCCAACAGCCGAATGATCCCACCCCCAAAAAGCGACACGAGCAGGCTGTGGAAAGACCCCGGAACACGTCATAAACTCGGCGCCAGTCCCGGCCGAGGCCAATGGACCCGAAAGAAAGGCAATCCAGAAAACGTCATTCGAATAGATAGTTATCTGGATCCCCTTGCCTCGGCTGGCTGCGCCAGTCTCGCCGGGGACGACATGCCGAAGCTTTGGAGCACCTATGTCAACAACCTGCCAGGTGGCGCACACGCAACACCCGCCGATGGCAGGCGGCAGATCCGCCGCCCGCCCAGCCGTCGTAGATCAGGCAAACCAGCCCTTCTCGGCGATGCGCTGATCGTTGAGGTCGTAGCGGGCGTGCGGTTCGGCCCCCTTGACCTTCTTGGAGTAGCCGTCGAGGTAGTCGGAGACCGCAAAGCAGATCATGCCGGCGTCGTCCGAGATCATCTTCTGTGCGTCGAAGTACATCTGCTTGCGCTTGGCGTCGTCGAGTTCGGCGCGGGCGGCAATGATGATCTTGTCGAACGCCGGCCGCTTCCAGTTGGTGTCGTTCCAGGCCGCCGTCGACAGGAAGGTCTGCGACAGCTGCAGATCGGCGGTCGGACGCGACCCCCAGTACACGGCGCAGAACGGCGACTTCAGCCACACGTTCGACCAGTAGCCATCGCCCGACACGCGCTTGACGTTCAGCGTCGCTCCGGCCTTCTTCAGGGCTTCCTGATAGAGCACCGCGCAATCGGTCGCTCCCGAATAGGCGCCTTCCGACACTTCGAGGTCGAACGGTCCGCTCATGCCGGCCTTCTTGAAATGGAAGGCAGCCTTGTCCGGGTCGTACGGCCGCTGCGGCAAGTCGGCAGCAAAGTACTTGTTGGTCGGCCCGATCAGGTGGTCGTTGCCGAGCGAGGCGAAGCCGGAGAACACCGTGTCGACGATCTTCTGTCGATCGATGCCGTATTTCAGCCCAAGCACCACGTCGTCATTGTCGTAGGGCTTGGTATCGCGGTGCGCGACGAAGGCATAGCGGTTGCCGGTGCCGCGCGAGCGCACGACGTTGATGTTGGGGTTCTTCATGACGAGATTGGTGGTCTTCGGATCGAGGCGGTTGACCGCGTCGACCTGGCCGGTCATCAGCGCCTGGGTGCGGGCCGCGGCATCGGTGATGTAGCGGATTTCCACCGAATCGAAGTTGCCGCGGCCCGGCTTCCAGTAATCGCCTGCCTTGCGCTTCAAGACGACGCGCACCCCCGGCTCCCAGGTCTCCAGCGTGAACGCGCCGGTGCCGTCGGGCTTGGAGAAATCGGTGGTGCCGGCCGGGAACATCAGCAGGTGATAGTCGGACAACACGAACGGCAAGTCGGCATTGCCACCCGACAGCGTGATCTGCACGGTCGAGGCGTCGATCTTCTTGATATCGGTGATCGGGCTCAGCAGATCCTTCGCCGGCGACTTGGTATCGCCGCGATGCAGGTTGATCGAGAAGATCGCGTCGTCGGCGTCGAATTCCTTGCCGGAGGTGAAGTGGATGCCCTTGCGCAGATGGAAGATCCACTCGACGGCGCCGGGCTTGGCCTCCCAGCTCTCCGCCAGTTCGCCCGTCGCATTGCCCTTGGCGTCGATCTCGACCAGCAGGTTCCACAGCGCGCAGGAATAGGCGATCGGGATCGAGTCGGCGTAGGTGCTCGGATCGAGGCTGTCGGATGGCGACCCGCCAGCCATGCCGAGCCGCAGCGTGCCGCCCTTCTTCGGGGTATCCGCAGCCAGGGCCGGCCCGGCAAACACGCTCGACAGGCCGAGCGCAGCAGCACCCGCCATCAATTCGCGCCGATCGACGATCAGCCCGGAGGCCGAAGGCCGATCAACTGGCAGCCCGGAGGCCGAGGTTCGGATGTGGGTCGTCATAATTGTAGCCTCCACTATGCTCTGCCGGACGGTTGACGGCGCCGGTGTCGCTGGTTCCCCGGAATTCCCTTGGTCGCCGGCTCCCTTACGAGGGGCCGGCGGTTGTCCTTGGGCAGTCTCTTGCGGACGCCGGCGTCAGATTAGGCCTGCGCTCTTGCAACTGGCAATTCCTGAAAAGGCCATTCTTTTCCCAAAATGCGACATTTACGTATCACCCGCCGGCGGGTGCCGGAGCGCTCGACCCAAACCCGGCCAGGTGCAAGCAACAAGGTCGGCCGTCGCGAGCGTCCTCGCCGACGTGATCGTGTACCCAACCGTGCAGGCACGATTTCGCGATCCTGCGACCAGCGTCTTGCGCCCCTCAGACCCGAGGTGTAGCCTCACGATCGTCTTTGAAATGGCCCGTCGAGTTCTGGGCCATGCAGATTTATTTCAATTCCGACATTGGGAGACGAAGATGAGTTCCATGATCGTTCACGATATCCGTCTCGAAGGCTCTACCCCATTGAATTATAACTATGTCATGCGCGTCAGCGAGCACCATAGCATCGACATGGTGATCGCCACGGTCGCCATGTACGGCGCGCACCAGCCACTCGATGTTCTCCACATCTTCTGCCACGGATACGAAGCCGACTGGGACCTGCGCGACCAGTTGTGCACCGGCGTCGAGGTCGGCGGCTTCGGGCTGGAATTGTGCAAGGAAGGCCTGTCGCTCGCCAATGTCTTCCGCACCGATCGCTGGGACCGCAAGGTCAAGAAGATCGTCGTGTTCTCCTGCGCGGCGGCGGGGACCGGCGTCGGCAACGACGGAACGCCAGCCGATGGTCGCCAGTTCATGGGCGAGATCGCCCGCCGCAGCGGTGCCGAGGTGATCGGCTCGTCGGCCACCCAATATTTCAACCGCGTACGCGCCGCCTATTCCGGCCATCGAACCGTCGACAACACCATCGACTTCGGGGCCTGGGAACCACCGGTGTTTTCGTTTACCCGCGCCGTGCCGAACGGCCGCCCGATCAATCCCGGCAACTACGACATGGCCAGTCCATCGCGGATGTGAAGCCGCCGGGATGGCCGGCAAAGTCGAATCCTGCGCCAGCCGCGAACCCGCGGCATGGCTGCGCTGGGGTTTGCCGGATTGCCGAAGCCGGCCTCCGGCCGCTAAACAGGGCGAGCCATGCCTCGCCGCAGCGCGCCGTTGGCGTGTGCGTGCCCTGGCAGGTCACCCTGGAGGATGACGCCCGTGTCCGCTGCCTGTCTCGCCTGCGACGATCACGACCTCGACGCCGGCGGCTTGCTCGTCATCGATCTGGCCGCCATCGAGGCCAACTACCGCCATCTCGTCGGCCTGGCCGCGCCGGCCCATGTCGCCGGCGTCGTCAAGGCGGATGCCTACGGTCTTGGCGCGGTCGCCGTCACCGAGCGGCTTGTCGCTGCCGGCTGCCGCCACTTCTTCGTCGCCGAACTGAGCGAAGCGCTGGAATTGCGGCCGTTGTTGCCGGAAGGCGCCGTCATCGCGGTGCTGAACGGCCTTGCGCCGGGGGCCAATGCCGCGGCCGCCGATGCCGGCATAGTCCCCGTCGCCAACAGCCTCACCCAGCTTCGCGCCTGGGCGGCGCTGGCGGCCGAGCGCTGCACTCGCCTCTCCACCATCCTGCAGGTCGATTCCGGCATGTCGCGGCTCGGCCTGTCGCCTGCGGAAGTCGACGAACTCGCCGCCAGTCCCGAGCTGCTGCGGAGCCTCGACCTGCTGTTCATCATGAGCCACCTCGCCTGCGCCGACGAACCGCTGCATCCGGCCAACCGCGCGCAGCTCGCCGCCTTCATCGCCGCCAAGGCGAAACTTGGCATCGAGCGCGCCTCCTTCGCCAATTCCGCCGGGATCTTCCTGGGCAAGGACTACCATTTCGATCTCTGCCGACCCGGCGCGTCGGTCTATGGCCTCGGCGTCGGCCCGGCCGCCTACGGCATCCGTCCGGTGGTGAGGCTTGAAGCGCGCATCTCGCAGCTGCGCACCATCCCGCCTTCCGCCTCGGTCGGCTACGGCTACACCTTCACGGCCGACCGCGAGATGCGGTTGGCGACGCTGTCGATCGGCTATGCCGACGGCTGGCCGCGGGCGCTCGGACAGATCGGTGCCGCGTGGGTCGACGGCGTGCGCCTGCCGTTCACCGGACGCATCTCGATGGACAGCTGCACCATCGATGTGGGCGCCCTGCCCCACGGGCGGCTGCGGCCGGGATCGCTGGTCGAGCTGCTCGGTCCGCACCAGTCGGCCGACGACATCGCCCGGCTCACCGGCACCATCGGCTACGAGATCCTGACCCGCCTCGGCCGGCGCTATTGCCGCCGCTATGTCGGTTGAACGGACTGAGTTGAACGGACCGATCGGCCTCTGATGATGCTCACCCGACAGGGCGCTTTCACACGGGCGGCCGTCCCGCTGCCGGCCGCCGCCCCAGGGCGCGAAGCCGGCACGCTTGGCCAACGGCGTGCCCGCATCCCCTTGCAGCCCGCCCCGATCCGGTCCACATCTCTGGCATGACCGAGGAAAAAGACTCGCGCACGCCGCGCCCCTGCCCGAACTGCGGCAAGATGTCGTTGCCGCAGACCTATCCGTTCTGCTCCAAGCGCTGCCGGATGGTCGATCTCAATCGCTGGCTGAACGGCTCCTACGCCATTCCCGCAGTGGAATCGGATGGCGACGACGACGTCTGACGCATCTCGCATTCCGGCCAGGACACCGACCGGCGGGCTACGCCGCTCGACACGTCAGAAATAGCCGTCGAGGAATGCCGTCGCCTGATCCGACAGGCCGGCGATCTTGTTCGTCGCCTGGCGATAGAACTTGAAATTGAGTTCGGTCTCCGGCCGACCGTCCTGCCAATCGCTGAACGATCTCAGTTCGCTGCGCCCGAGCCGCCGTTTCGCCGGTGCATTGCGGCCGATCGTGACGCTCACCCGCGGTGTCTGGCGGGCGATGCCCGGCGTTCTGGCGACCGCTTCGGCGGAGAGGACGACGCCCTTGGCAATCAGCCCCTGACCGCCGTCGTGCTCGCTGGCGAACACGAAGACGGTATCGCCGGGAGCGATCCGGTTGCCGCCGTACATCGTCTTCTGCGCCGGCAACACCAATGTCTCGGCCGGCGGATCGCTGATTGCGACCTTGATCGCGAACGCCATCTGTCCCGGCTCCCGCATCTGCCCGTCAAGGATGGTACCGCCGGCCGGGCCGGCTCACACGCCGCGCGAGAACGGCTCGGACCAGCGCGCCCTGACCGCATAGCCCGCGCCTTCCAGCATGCCGAGCGTCTCGGTCAGCGGCAGCCCGACGACATTGCTATAGGAGCCGACCAGCTTGATCGGAAAGGCACCGGCAAGCCCCTGGATGGCGTAGCCGCCGGCCTTGCCCTGCCACTCGCCCGACGCGATGTAATCGTCGATTTCGGCGCCCGACAGCCGCTTGAAGCGGACGCGGGTTTCGACCAGCTTGGTCCTGAGCGTGCCGCGCGGCGTCACCAGCGCCAGCCCGGTCCACACCCGGTGCGCCCGGCCGGACAGCAGCCTGAGGCATTGGATGGCGTCGTCGGACAGGATCGCCTTGGGCAGAATGCGCCGGCCGACGGCAACCACCGTGTCGGCGGCAAGGATGAAGCTGTCGACCCATTCGTCGGTGCCGAGCGCCCAGCCGCGAGCGGCGAGCGCCTTCTCCTCGGCCAGCCTGAGCGCCAAGCTGCGCGGCAGTTCCGAACGCTTCGGCGCCTCGTCGAGGTCGGTGGGCTTCAAAAGGTCCGGCTCGATGCCGACTTGCTGTAACAGCGCCAGCCGCCGGGGGCTGGCTGAAGCGAGAATGAGCGGAAGGGCGACGTTGGACATGACGGCTTCCGGACAGAGCCCCATTCTAACGACCGGGCCAACGGGCGCCGGCGCAACGATCGGCCTGAAGCGGCCGGGTTTCGGCGTCGGACGGCCGACCGCCGCCTGTGGCCACACTTACTTGAAGCGATAGGTAATGCGTCCCTTCGACAGGTCGTAGGGCGTCATTTCCACCAGCACCTTGTCGCCGGCGAGAACGCGGATGCGGTTCTTGCGCATGCGCCCGGCAGTATGAGCGATGATTTCATGATCGTTCTCGAGCTTCACCCGAAATGTCGCATTGGGCAAGAGTTCGACGACGATCCCTGGAAATTCCAGAATCTCTTCCTTGGTCATTGCAAGTCCGGCTTGAGGGAATTGAGAGTGGCGCGGAACCTAGCGGATAACCGCGCAAAAAGAAACAGCGGCAATGGAAATCAAGCGCAGTTCTGCCCTGAGATGCGCGAGGGCAAACACCGTTTGCCGTGGCGAGGAGCAATTGCGTCGGATTTGCATTACTCGCCCCCCTGTTCGCCGTGCTAGAGCGGGATCCGTTCGGATCGACAAGGTCTGAACGTCAGACCCCGCTCAAGCTGACCAGACTGGAGCAATTCCTCGTCGATCGGATGCGACCGTCCGGTCGGGAACGGCTTCCGCGGCTCGGACGGAACGCATCGACCGAACCGGCGCCTCCCGCCATCGCCGGGACCGGGCGCCCAACTGCTGAGTTTGCGCCGATCGCGGCCGGGCGCGCGCCCTGGCTGCCGTCGCGCCGGAACCGACACGGATGACCGCCCGATGGCCGAAGACAACCTTTACGTCTTGAACCTCTCCTGCCCGGACCGTCCCGGCATCGTCGCCGCGGTCGCCACCACGCTCGCCAACGCCGGCTGCAACATCGTCGAAAGCCACCAGTTCGACGACGAAGAGACCGGCCAGTTCTTCATGCGCGTGCTGTTCCAGGCGCCGCCGCTCCTCACCGTCGCCGACGTCGAGGCCTCGCTCGCCGGACCGTCGAAGCATTTCGGCATGACGCTGAAAGTGCGCGACACCCGCATCAAGTCGCGGCTGATCGTGCTGGTGTCGAAATTCGACCATTGCCTGCAGGACCTGATCTATCGTGCCCGCATGGGCTCGCTGCCGGTGGAGATCGTCGCCATCGTCTCCAACCACGAGATGAGCCGCAAGACCGCCGGGCATCACGACATTCCCTATCACTACTGGCCGGTGACGGCGGAGACCAAGCTCGAGCAGGAGGCGCGGCTGTTCGCCCTCGTTGACGACCTGAAGGCCGATCTGGTGGTGCTCGCCCGCTACATGCAGGTCCTTTCCGACGATGCCTCGCGCCGGCTGTCGGGCCACACCATCAACATCCACCACTCGTTCCTGCCGGCCTTCAAGGGCGCGGCGCCCTACAGCCAGGCGCACAAGCGCGGCGTCAAACTCATTGGCGCCACCGCGCATTACGTCACGGCGGACCTGGATGAAGGCCCGATCATCGCCCAGGACGCCGAACCGGTGACGCATGCCGATTCCGCCGAGGCGATGGTGGTCAAGGGTCGCGAGATCGAAGCGCGCGTGCTCTCCCGCGCGGTCAAGGCCCACGCCGAACACCGGGTGTTCATCAACGGGGTGAAGACCGTGGTGTTTTGAGGGGGCTCGCCGACCACCGGAGTCCCCTGGTCTGAACACCCAGGCCTATCGGTGCAGCGCCCTGCGGACAGGTCTTTGCCCCCGCGCCGATGACGCTCGACCGGGATACGTCGGGTTTTGGCCCTAAGCAGTCGCTCACAAACGTGGCGCCGTCGCTCTTTGTAGATCGGCGATCAATGGGTCATAAGCTCAGTTGAAGAGCCGATATCAAGAAACACCTAGATTTCCAGCTATTGCTTATGCGGTTGGCGGACCAACCGGGTCTTTGAATCGGATATCGGATCTGGCTCGACTTGCATCACAACTCATTCTAGTTATTGTTCTAGTTCGACTCTTCCCAACCTGTCGATACAGGAACGGGTACATGTTTATCACCGGCATTCGGATCGCTAGTTATAAATCATTCGAAGATACTGGCGAGATTTCGCTACAGCGTGGGACAAATTTGTTCGTCGGGCACAACAATTCTGGGAAAAGCGCGCTCCTAAATGCAATAAAGATTATCCCCCAAAACGTTCCGCACATCGACGGCATCCATACGCTTCCGGGAGATAGAGCTAATACTAGCGTCTATATCGATATTTCTCTTACGTTTGACGACATTATTTCTCATGCTAAGCGATTTCTTTTGCCGATCGTGCGATTATTTTATTCTGACAATATTACCAGTCCTGACGGAAGCCTCATTTCCCTATCGCAACAGCAAGTCTATGAGCTCTATAGGGAATCGAAAGACATTCGCGTTTGCATCGATTGCAACGCTCAACCCAAGCGACTTCGAGCAGACGTCCGTGTCGGTGACTATCTACTACACCTCGACTCGATTACGAAAAACCAAATTGTGCTATCGAAGGAAGGAACTGACTATGTCATTAGTAGTGTCCCCCTCGGTAGCTACAGTGAGACGGTTGGATTGTTCTATGACATATTTAACTTAAGCACATTCTATTTTCAACCTGAACGACTCAATATTGGCGTATGCCCGGCGCAATATGTTACTTCGCTTGACAGCGATGCTCGCAACCTTCCTGCATTCCTTGATACGCTAAACTCGACGAGGAGAGACTATTTTGAAAAGCTAGTCCGGCATATGCGAGAAGTGATACCAACCGTCGGCAATATCAGCACGCGGGCCTACCCTCCCAATCCAGTAGCGCGTGAAGTACTTGTTTGGCCGACACAGACTATGAATAACGCTGAATTTGCTTTCCCACTGACGTCGTGCGGAACTGGAGTTGCCCAAGCACTCGCAATTCTTTCAGTAATATCTACATCGCCCGCCTCGACTATATTGGTCGACGAAATGAATAACTTTCTGCATCCCGCTTCCATCAAGGCACTGCTTCGAATAATGCAAATGAACTATGGCTATCACCAGTACATAATTTCAGGGCATTCGCCGGACGTCATAGCATCGTCAAATCCGAATACGATTCACTTGATTCAGAAAGCCGAGTATATATCGAGTATATCGAATCTGGTCGTAGCTGACTTCTTGTCCTATTCCACGCTTGCAGCACACCTGGGTGTCTCTATTAGCGATGCGCTTGTGGCTAATTGCATTGTATGGGTTGAAGGACCAACCGAGCAGGTATGCCTTCCTTATCTGGCGGCTGCGTTTGGCGTCGAATTGCCAAATGGGGTTGCGTTCATTCCTGTGATCAATACCGGTGACCTCACCGGAAAGTCGAAGAGACAGGCCATTGATATCGCCATTCAGCTGTATGAGAGAATGGTTAAGTATAGCCTTGCATCCGAAAAAGCGACAGCGTTTGGATTTGATTCGGAAGGTCTTAGCACGACGGTCAAGGAAGATCTGGCTAGGCGCAGCAAAGGACGCATACTTTTTTTGCCCCGACGAAATATTGAGTGCTATATGCTGGATGCGCAAGCGATCGCCGATTATATTAGTGGGATCGACTTTAGTCGGAAAGTCAATTTTACCAAAATTGATGTCGTCAATGCCTATACTCAACATTGCAGTCAATATGGAGCTGGGTTGGAGTTTGATGCACTCGCGGAAGCGACTGAACCTCACAGCAATGGTCAAATCGATGGAGCGGCAATTGTTTCGACAATAGTCAGAAAGCTGACGGACGCTCGCTTTGAATACAATAAAAGAACTGACGGTGTTAAGATACTCAGCCTTCGGACAAAATTCACTGCGGCCGAACGGATCGAACTTACAGGCTACATTGGCGAACTAATCAAGCTTGTTCAGCCGCAACGGATCGACGAACTCAAGGGGCAGCCACCAGCGCACTAGGTGTTCACAGCAGTGCCGGAAAATGTTTGGTCTTGGCGCCTAGGAGCCGGTCGGCAATTGCCGGCCACGGCGCATTATTGCAGAAAGTCGGGGGTTGCTGTGACCTCCGGGAGCCAGTCAACGAGTGACCGCTGTTGGCGCAAAGAAGCCGTTTCCCTCGGCCTCTGTCCCCCTCAATCCGCCGCCGGCGGCCGCCACCCCAGCCGGTCCTTGATGCGCCGCATCAGCCCGTCGCGCACCAGACGGTAGGCGTCGAGGATCTGCGCCCGCGAGCCGGAGGCGAGCTGCGGATCGGCGGTCGGCCAATATTCGACCTCCGTCGCCAGGGTGCGAGCCCGATCGAGCGCCTTGTGGTGCGCCTCCGGCGCCAGCGTCACGACCAGATCGAAGTTATCGTCTTCCAGATCGTCGAAGGTCTTCGGGTGGTGCTTGGAGATGTCGAGCCCGATCTCCTCCAACACCTTCACCGCGAAGGGATCGAGGTCGCCGCGCCGGACGCCGGCCGACTGCACGTAGATCTGGCGCGGAAACAGGTGGCGGGCGAGCGCCTCGGCCATGGGCGAGCGCACCGAGTTCATGGAGCAGGCAAACAGCACCGAACTCGGACGTTCCGCCATC
>JARLIU010000074.1 GCA_031291595.1 Ancalomicrobiaceae bacterium
CGAGCTGGGCTACTATGCGCTGGAGCCCGACATCCGGGTCATCGCCCCCTGGCGCGAATGGCAGTTCGCCAGCCGCGAGGCGCTGCTGGACTTCGCCGAGAAGCACCAGATCCCGATCGCCAAGGACAAGCGCGGCGACGCGCCGTTCTCGGTCGACGCCAACCTCCTGCACTCCTCGTCCGAGGGCAAGGTGCTGGAGGACCCGGCGGTCGAGGCGCCCGAATTCGTCTACCAGCGGACCATCGCCCCCGAGGACGCGCCGGACAAGGCCGTGGTCTTCACCATGGATTTCGAGCGCGGCGACCCGGTGGCCATCGACGGCGAGCGCCTGTCGCCCGCCGCCCTGCTGACCAAGCTCAACCAGCTGGGCCACGACAGCGGCGTCGGCCGGCTGGACCTGGTGGAGAACCGCTTCGTCGGGATGAAGTCGCGCGGCGTCTACGAGACCCCCGGCGGGACCATCCTCCTGGCCGCGCACCGGGGCATCGAATCGATCACCCTCGACCGCGGGGCCATGCACCTGAAGGACGAGATCATGCCGAAGTACGCTTCGCTGATCTACAACGGCTTCTGGTTCGCCCCCGAGCGCGAGATGCTGCAGGCGCTGATCGACAAGAGCCAGGAGAACGTCTCCGGCACGGTGCGCCTCAAGCTCTACAAGGGCAACGTCCGGGTGACCGGGCGGAAATCGCCGTACTCGCTCTATGACCAGGACCTCGTCACTTTCGAGGAAGGCAAGGTCGCCTACGACCACCGCGACGCCGCCGGCTTCATCAAGCTGAACGCGCTACGGCTCCGCACCCTGGGTAAGCGTCGGCGCAAGCTGGGGGAGTAGGCATCCGGGCCCGCGCTTGGGCGAATTGACGCAAGCCGGCTCAATGCGCCGGCTTGGTCCTTCCCGCCATATGCGCGGCCATCGCGATCACCATCATCCCCGGCAGCACGACGGTGAGCGCCAGAGTGGCATCGGGAATGAGCGTCGCCACCAGGCTGCCTGCGAGGCCGCCGCCCATCTGGCAGAAGCCGAGCAGCGCCGAGGCCGCCCCGGCCGTGCCTGGAAACGGCGCCAGCGCGTCGGTGGTCAGCGACGGCGAGACAAAGGCGATGCCGAAGGCAAACACGCCGACCGGCAGCATCACGCTCAGGATATTCGGCACGAAGGCGAAGTGGTCGACGACGAATGCGCCGCCGGCAACCAGACAGAGGATGAGCCCGGGAAACACCAGCCGCGCCGCCGTCGTCAGCCTCAGGCACTGGCGAACCACCACGCCGCCGAGAATGTAGGAACAGGTCTGGATCATCATGGCGTAGCCGAACGCCGTCGCCGTCAACCCGACCTTGTTGATCAGCACGAACGGCAGGATGGTGGCGAGCGTATAGATGCCGCCGACCGACATGCCCAGCGTCACGCCAGGAAAGATGAACCGCCGATCGGCGACGAGGCCGGCGTAGACGCGCATCAGCCCGGCCGGATGGGCATGGGCGATGTGCGGCGCACGGTTGGTCTCCGGCACCAGCAAGGCCACCATGGCGACGACGAGAAGCCCGTAACCGACCATCAGTTCGAAGATCGCCCGCCAGTCGAACAGCTGCAGCATCAGGCCGCCGAGCGTCGGCGACACCGCCGGCCCGATCGCCAGGAAGATGCCCATGGCATTCATCACCCGTGCCGACTCCTGGCCGACGAACAGATCGCGCACCATGGCGCGGGCCACCGCCACGCCCGCCGCCGCACCGATCCCCTGCACCAGCCGGGCGATCATCAGCGCCTCGATATCCTGGGCAAAGGTCGCGACGACGCTGGCGCCGAGGTAGAGCGAGAGAAACGCCAGATTGACCGGCCGCCGGCCGAAGGCATCGCTGAGCGGCCCGCAGATCAGCTGCGACAGCGAAAAGCCGACGAAATACAGCGACATCGTCATTTTGATCGCCGCCAGGGTCGAGCCGAAGGCGGCAGCGAGCGTCGGCATCGCCGGCGTATAGAGCGACAGGGAGATCGGACCGAGCGCGATCATGGCGGAGCCGACGAGCGTCGCCTTCATCGTCGACATCAGCGGACGGCGCGGATTGCCGTCGATCACGGCGTCGCTGCCTCTTCGGGCGGCAGTTCGCGCAAGTTGTGCCGGATGCGCGCGAGCAGATGGAGCAGCGTGTCGACCTCTTCCGGGCTGAGGCCGGCTGAGACCTCGGCCTTCACCCCGGCGGCGACGACCAGAATGCGCTCGACCACCGGCTCGGCATCCTTCGTCACTTTGACGAGCTTTGCCCGCCGGTCCCGCGGACAAGCCACGCGTTCGAGCAGGCCGCGCTTCTCCAGCCTGTCGATGACGCCGACGAGCGTCATCGGCTCGATGCACATGCGCTCGGCCAGCGACGTCTGCCTGAGCGAGGCCGCCTTGAACGCATGCACCAGGGCGCGCGCCTCGCCGGCGGTGAAATCGAGGCCGTGTCGCTGCATGGCTCCTTCGAGCCGACGCCAGAACATGCGGGTCACGTCTGACAGCAGGAGCGGAATCGACTCCTCGGTCTCCGGGGCGACCGGCGGCGCCACGCTCGTTGCTTCGGACACGGACAAATCTCAATCTCCTGATAATAAGATTGCCTTATAATCGTCATTCGCAAGGGTCAAGCCAAGGGTTGGCTCCACGATGCAGGCCAGCCATTCGGTAGTGGCGGATCTGACCGTCGATCGCCATAGGGCAGATGCGGGCCCGAACGTCATTTTAACGTCATCGTCGGCCCGCTTCTTGCTTTATCATAGTAGACCGGTATATGACGTCGCCAATCCAAGCGACCGTTACCATCCAACGCCGCTGCCTCGCCCGAAGCGCGTGGCGAGCGACACCTATGGGATTTTCATGAAGCTGCGCAACATAGCCATCATCGCCCACGTCGACCACGGCAAAACCACGCTCGTCGACGAACTGTTGAAGCAGTCCGGCTCCTACCGCGAGAATCAGCGAGTTGCCGAACGGGTGATGGATTCCAATGACTTGGAAAAGGAACGCGGCATCACCATCCTGGCCAAGGCGACCTCGGTCGTGTGGAAGGACACCCGCATCAACATCGTCGACACCCCCGGTCACGCCGACTTCGGCGGCGAGGTCGAGCGCATCCTCAACATGGTGGATGGCGCCATCGTGCTGGTCGACGCCTCCGAAGGGCCGATGCCGCAGACGAAGTTCGTCGTCGGCAAGGCGCTGAAGGTCGGCCTGTGCCCCATTGTCGCCATCAACAAGGTCGACCGGCCGGATGCGCGCATCCAGGAAGTGGTCAACGAGGTGTTCGACCTGTTCGCCGCGCTCGGCGCCACCGACGAGCAGCTCGATTTCCCGATTCTGTACGGCTCGGGCCGCAACGGCTGGATGGCGCGCACGCCCGAGGGCTCGCACGGCGACGGCATGGCGCCGCTGTTCGACCTCGTCATCGAGCACGTGCCGCCGCCGACCGTGCACGACGGCCCGTTCCGCATGATCGGCACCCTGCTCGAAGCCAACCCCTACCTCGGCCGCATGATCACCGGGCGCATCACCTCGGGCGCAGTCAAGCCGAACCAGACCATCAAGGTGCTGGCCCAGGACGGCAGCCTGGTCGAACAGGTCCGTATCTCCAAGATCCTGGCGTTCCGCGGCATCGAGCGCACGCCGATCGACATCGGCGAGGCCGGCGACATCGTCGCCATCGCCGGCATCACCAAGGGCACGGTGGCCGACACCTTCTGCGATCTCTCCGTCAGCGAGGCGCTGACCGCCCAGCCGATCGACCCGCCGACCGTGACCATGTCCTTCATCGTCAACAATTCGCCGCTCGCCGGCACAGAAGGCGACAAGGTCACCAGCCGTGTCATCCGCGACCGGTTGCTGAAGGAGGCCGAAGGCAATGTGGCGTTGAAGATCGAGGAATCCGACGACAAGGACTCGTTCTTCGTCTCCGGCCGCGGCGAATTGCAGCTCGCCGTGCTGATCGAGACCATGCGCCGCGAAGGCTTCGAGATCGCCGTGTCGCGGCCGCGCGTGGTGTTGAAGACCGACGAGGCGACGGGCGAGACGCTGGAGCCGGTCGAGGAAGTCGTCATCGACGTCGACGAGGAACATGCCGGCGTCGTCGTGCAGAAGATGAACGAGCGCAAGGCGGAAATGGTCGAGATGAAGCCGTCCGGCGGCGATCGCCAGCGGCTCGTCTTCTTCGCTCCGACCCGTGGCCTCATCGGCTATCAGTCCGAATTGATGACGGATACGCGTGGCTCGGCGGTGATGAACCGCCTGTTCCACGCCTACCAGCCCTATCGCGGCGACATCATCGGCCGCACCAACGGCGTGCTGATCTCCAATGATTCCGGCGAGGCCGTCGCCTACGCCATGTGGAACCTCGAAGATCGCGGCCCCATGGTGATCGAGCCGGGCTGGAAGGTCTACCAGGGCATGATCATCGGCATCCATACGCGCGACAACGATCTCGAGGTCAATGTCCTCAAGGGCAAGCAGCTGACCAACATCCGCGCCGCCGGCAAGGATGAAGCCGTCCGTCTGACCCCGCCGATCAGGATGACCTTGGAAAAGTCGCTTGCCTGGATCCAGGAGGACGAACTGGTCGAAGTGACGCCGAAGTCAATCCGGCTCCGGAAGATGTACCTCGATCCCAACGATCGCAAGCGCATCGAGCGGATGAAGAAGGCGGTCTGACGCCGATTGCTTGAGGCAGGGCGTCACGACGCCTTGCACAGGCCGTAGCGCTGCAGCATGTCGCTCAGTTCGGCCTGCTGCCCCTTGCCGCAGCTCGCGGCGGCGATGCTCTTCGCCTCACTGGAGCGCCCGAGCTGCTTCAAGGCGACCGCCAGCAGTGGATCGCCCACGGTGTGTACGGTGGCCTCGAACGGGCCGGCCTTGGCGATGGAAATCGCCTGCCGCACCTCGTATTCCGCCGGCCCGGCGCGGCCGGCAATGAGGAAATACAGGCCGCGCAGAATATGGGCGCGCGGATCCTTCGGGTAGCGCTCGGCCAGTTGGCGCGAGCGCGCATCGCCGACGTTGAAGTTCTTCGGCAGCACGCTGTCAGGCATGAACTCTTCCGCACGTGCCGCCTCGGTGCGCGCCGCCTCGCTCGGAAACGCGCGATAGGCACAGGCGCCGGCTACCACAGCCGCGGCGACATACAGCACCGGCACCAGCACGATCGTCTCCGACAGTCTCGGCCGCCGCTCGTCGCCCGCCCACAACGCACAGACGACAAGCCCAATGACAGCGCCGGTCAGCGCCCCGCCGGCGTGAGCGGAATAGTCGGTGTGGCCCGAAACCCCGAGGAACAGCGGTAACAGCGCCGGTATGCCGAACTTCAGTGCGGTCCGGCGCATGGCGGCGGAATCTGCCAGTTCGGCGGCCTTGTGATGGAACGAGGCAACGAACAGCGCGCCGATCAACCCGGTGATGGCGCCCGAGGCACCGACGGTGACGATGGCATGCGGATTGCCGATGAATGAGCCGGCGACGCCGCCGAGCGCGCTCAAGACGAAGACGGTCAGGAACCACGCGCGTCCCAGCATCGGCTCGAGCTTCAAGCCGACGAAGAACAGCGCGAAGCAATTGCCGAGCTGATGGCTGACGCTGGCGTGCACAAGCGGTGCCAGCAGGATGCGCCACCAGTCGCCCGACTGGAACACCCGGTCGTAGGAAACGGCGCCGTCGGCGATCAGCGACTGGATGCCCATGCCGCCATCCGGCGCGGTGTCGACGGCAAGCCGCGTCTGCAAGCCGTAGCCGAAGGCGAACAACAGGATCAGCGCGAAGGTGGCGAACGGGATGCGCGCCCAGATGTCTGACCCGTCGTCGCGCGTCTCGTAGCCCTCACCGACGATCGGGACGGTTGCGACACGTGCCGTTGCCGGCCGCGCGACGGCCGCCGGCAATCGCTCCAGAATGAGCGGATCGATGCCGCGCCGGCCGAACGTCTTCGCTGTCATGCCGACCCCAACGCTAGGTGCGCGGCGATGATCGTCGACGGATACTGGCGATTGTCTTGCCGGATTCGGCTAATTTCCGGTGAACGACCGCAAGCCTTAATCGCCCGTTACCCGGTTCAGCCAAATTGCATCGATGCGCCGACGCGCCGGCCCGGCGCCATTGCATGGCGACAACAGGGCTGCCGCAATCGGATTTCGCAGCGAAATCTCCGTCTTTTTCAATTAGTTCACCCTGTCGCCGGCTCTCTACCCGGCACCCGGTCGACCGCGGCAGACAAGCCGCACCCGCCGACAAAATCGAAATTCCCTCTTTCCCACTTCGCCCGGCGCAGGTACCTTTTCCAGCATGAGACTGGGTCAGATCGGCATCAGGCGAGCCACCATCCAGGATGCGTCGGCGATCGCCATCATCCACGACGAGGCTTGGCGCCTCGCCTATCGCGGCATCATACCCGGAGCCAACCTCGAGCGCATGGTCGAGCGCCGCGGCCCGGCATGGTGGGCGAAGGCGGTGGAACGCCGCACCGCGGTGCTGGTGCTCGAGGTCGGGCGCGAAGTCTGCGGCTATGCCACCATCGGCCCGAGCCGCATGCGCATGCTGCCGTTCGGCGGCGAGATCTATGAGCTCTATCTGAAGCCCGAGTACCAGGGCCTCGGCTTCGGCAAGCACCTGTTCAAGGCGGTGCGCGAGGAGATGCGCCGCTACGGCTTCGAGCGTTTCCTGGCGCGGGCGCTGGCCGACAACGACCAGGCGCGCGGCTTCTACGAGCGCATCGGCGGCGTCTCGGTCGCTGAGTCGACCGAGCGGATTGGCGACAAGGATCTGCCCGTGGTCATCTACGGCTGGGCCTCGGCCTGAACCGACCCGGCCATCAAGCGCTTGCCGGGGCTCCGGCGACCGTTCGCTGTTCGGCCCGAAAAGCCGCGAGGCCGACCAAGGGCGGACTTCCCCTTATGCCGGGCGATGCGCTATGGGATCTGGCCGGGCCTTCCGACCCGTCTTCCAGGAGCCTTCCCCATGCGCATCGATGCCATTCCGATCGGCAAGAACCCGCCCAACGACATCAATGTCATCATCGAGGTTCCGATCGGCGGCGAACCGATCAAATATGAGCTCGACAAGGCCTCCGGCACGCTGTTCGTCGACCGCTTCCTCTATACGTCGATGCGCTATCCCGGCAATTACGGTTTCGTGCCGCATACGCTGTCGGACGACGGCGACCCGATCGATGTGATCGTGTGCAACACCCGCGCCATCGTTCCCGGCGCGGTGATCAACTGTCGCCCCATCGGCGTCCTCCACATGAACGACGAGAGCGGCGGCGACGAAAAGATCCTGGCGGTTCCCTCGCACAAGCTCACCAAGCGCTATGACAAGGTGAAGACCCATGCCGACCTGCCCGGCATCTTGACCGACCAGATCCAGCACTTCTTCGAGCACTACAAGGATCTCGAACCCGGCAAGTGGGTGAAGGTGATCAACTGGGGCGATGCCGAAGACGCCCAACGCCTGATCATCGAGGCGATCGAGCGCCACAACGCGGCAAAGGGCTGAGCCTCGACCGAGGCCCGTATGACCGTGAGGCCCGGCTGTCGACCTCGCCGATCGGCGTGACGCGGGCGCATCCCGGTCGCGCGTGCCGCGTGCGATTTTCGGTTTCCCCCCACCCTGCGGCCAGACGCCGCTGCCCGCCATAGGTCCGGCGGCGTAACATGGCGGACATGATTCTGCGGGATTTTCCATGTCGCTTAGGCGACCGGGCCGTGCAGGGGCATGTCCGAGGACGCCGGGGAGGGCCAGCATGGCAACGCGCATCCGCCGCACCAAAGACGACCTGATCGGCGCCGTCACCGAAGCGCTGGCGGCGAAGCGGGCCGAACCGCTGCTCGCCGAGTTCGCCTTCCGCCTCTACGAACACGGCTCGGCCGACGACCTCTCCGCCTATGACGCGCCAGCGCTCGCCGACCTCGCCGCCGACGCCTACCGGCGCTTTGCCGCCCGCACCCCCGGCCGCCACCGCATCACCCTGACGACCGCGCCGAACGCCGACATGACGATCGTCGAGATCGCCAACGACGACATGCCGTTCCTGCTCGCCTCCGTGCTCGGCGAACTGACCGAGGCCAGCTGCAACATCAGGCTGGTGCTGCACCCCATTGTCGCCGTCGAACGCGATGCCGGCGGCAAACTGGTCGCGCTCGACGAGCCGTCGAACGGCATGGAGCGATTGCCGCGCGAGAGCCTGATCCACATCCATGTCGCCCGCCTCGCCGAGGAAGCGGCCAACGCGCTTGCCGACGCGCTCGACCGGACGCTGACCGACGTTCGGTCGTCCGTCACCGACTGGCGGCAAATGCTCGATGGGATCGAGCAGGCGCTGGCCGATTGGACAACGCACGTCGAAGGTGACGGCAATGACGACGACCGCGAGGCGCTCGATTTCCTGAAGTGGCTGAAGGACGACAACTTCCTCTTGCTCGGCACCCGTCGGTACCGGGCGATCGATACGGGCGGAGAGATCGGCGTCGAGCGCTTGCCGGAATCGGGTCTCGGCGTGCTGCACGATCCCGCCGTGCGCGTGCTGTCGCACGGTTCGGAAAACCTCAACACCTCGGCCGCGCTCCGCGCCTTCCTGGCGTCGCCCGGCGGGTTGATCGTCTCCAAATCGAACCTCATGTCGCGGGTGCACCGGCGCGCACCGATGGACTTCGTCGGCCTGAAGCTGTTCAACCAGAACGGCAAGCTCTCCGGCGAACTCCGGATCGTCGGCCTGTTCACCTCGACCGCCTATACGCGCCCGGTGAACACCATCCCGCTCATTCGGACGAAGGTCGATGCGGTCGTCGAGCGCGCCGGCTTCGACCCGCGCTCGCATTCCGGCAAGGCGCTGCTGCACGTGCTCGAACACTATCCGCGCGAGGATCTGTTCCAGCTCGACGCCGACACGCTCTACGATTTTGCCATGCGCATCCTGGCGCTCGGCGAGCATCCACGCACCCGGGCGCTCATCCGCTGCGATCCCTTCGGCCGTTTCGTCTCGGCGATCGTCTATGTGCCGCGCGACCGCTATACGACCGACGCCCGCATCCGCATCGGCGAATACCTGGAGAAGGCGTTCGACGGCCGCGTCACCGCCTTTCAGCCCGACTTCCAGGAAGGCTCGCTCACCCGCGTGCAATTCGTGCTCGGCCGCGCGGGCGGCGAGATCCCGGCGATCGACGATGTCGACCTCGACGAAACGATCGCCGATCTGATCCGCACCTGGGGCGACCGGCTGGTCGATGCCCTTCGGGCGAGCCACGCCAGCGAGGCGGCCGACCGGCTGGCCACGCGCTATTTCGCGGCCTTCGGCGGCGCCTATCGCGAGGCCTATGGACCGGAGACGGCCGTCGCCGACATGGCCGTCATCGAGGCGCTGACGACGGCAGCCGCACCCGGCCCGGCCATCGACTTCCACCAGCCGGGCGGCGCAGGCTCGAAAGAGCTGGCCTTGAAGCTCTACCATCCCGAGCGGCCGATCCAGCTGACCGATCGCGTACCGATCTTGGAGAACATGGGTCTGCGCGTCATCGACGAGCGCACCTATTCGATCGCTGCCACCGACCGGCCGCTGGTCTACCTGCACGACATGACGCTCGAACGCGCCGACGGCTCCGCCGTCACGCTCGACAGCGCGCTCGACGCGCGGCTCGAACAGCTGTTCGGCGCAATCTGGGCCGGCAGCACCGAGAACGACGGCTTCAACGTGCTGGCGCTGATCGCCGGGCTCGATTGGCGCAAGATTGCGGTGATCCGCGCCTATGCCCGCTACCTCCGTCAGGTCGGCATGGCGTATTCGCTGGACTACATCTGGGGCGCCACCACGCGCTATCCGACGATCGCCGAGAAACTCGTCGACCTGTTCGTCACCCGCTTCGATCCGGACCGGCCCGAGGACGGCCGCGAGGCGGACGAGCGCGCGCTCGGCCGCGACATCGAGGCGCTGCTCGTCGACGTCGCCAGCCTCGACGACGATGCGATCCTCCGACGCCTCCTCAATGCCGTGACCTCGACCGTGCGCACCAACTGGTTCCGCCGCGTCGACAACGATCCGCTCGGCGATACCAACGCCTTCAAGCTCGACAGCCGCAGCATCACGGCGCTGCCGGAGCCGAAGCCGTTCCGCGAGATCTGGGTCTACGGCCCGCGCGTCGAGGGCATCCACATGCGCTTCGGCAAGGTGGCGCGCGGCGGCTTGCGCTGGTCGGATCGTGCCCAGGACTTCCGCACCGAAGTGCTGGGGCTGGTCAAGGCCCAACAGGTGAAGAACGCCGTCATCGTGCCGGTCGGCGCCAAGGGCGGGTTCTGGCCCAAGGCGTTGAAACCCGGCATGCCACGCGACGCCTGGTTCAGGGAGGGCACGGCCGCCTACAAGATCTTCGTCGGTTCGCTGTTGTCGCTGACGGACACCATCGGCGGCGACGGCATCCTCCCCCCGGCTCGTGTCATCCGCCACGAAGGCGACGATCCCTATCTGGTGGTGGCCGCCGACAAGGGCACCGCCACGTTCTCCGATACCGCCAATGCCATCGCCGAATCCCGCGACTTCTGGCTCGGCGACGCCTTTGCCTCCGGCGGTTCGGCCGGATACGACCACAAGAAGATGGCGATCACGGCGCGCGGCGCCTTCGAGGCGGTGAAGCGCCACTTCCGCGAGATCGACGTTGACGTCGAGACGACGCCGGTTTCCGTCGTCGGCGTCGGCGACATGTCCGGCGACGTGTTCGGCAACGGCATGCTGCTCGTTCCCACCCTGCGGCTGATCGCCGCCTTCGACCACCGCGACATCTTCCTCGATCCCGATCCCGACGTCGCGGCGAGCCTCAACGAGCGGCGGCGACTGTTCGACCTGCCGCGCTCCAGCTGGGCGGACTACGACCGCTCGCTGATCTCCGCCGGCGGCGGCGTGTTCTCGCGCTCGGCCAAATCGATCCCCTTATCGCAGCAGGCCCGCACCGTCCTGGCGATTGCCGCCGATCATGCCAGCCCGGCCGAGGTCATGCGGGCGATCCTCAAGGCCGACGTCGACCTCTTATGGTTCGGCGGCATCGGCACCTACGTACGCGCCTCCTCCGAGTTGAACGAGGCTGCCGGCGACCGCGCCAACGACGGCTTGCGCATCACCGCCCGCGAGCTGAAGGCCAAGGTCGTCGGCGAGGGGGCCAATCTCGGCATGACGCAGCGCGCCCGCATCGAGTTCGATCTCAATGGCGGCCGCTGCAATTCCGACGCCATCGACAATTCGGCTGGCGTCAACTGCTCCGACGTCGAGGTCAACGTCAAGATCGCCTTCGGCAACGCCATGCGCGCCGGGCTGATCGACCGCGCCGGCCGCGACCGGGTGATGATGGAGATGACCGACGAGGTCGCCGCCATCGTGCTCCGGAACAACTACACCCAGACGCTCGCCATTTCCGTGGCGCTCGGCCACGGGCTCGAAGACTTCGGCCAGCAGCGGCGGCTGATCGGGCAGCTGGAGCGCTCCGGTCGGCTCGACCGCACCGTCGAGGCGATCCCCGACGAGGCGACGCTCAACGAGCGCGCCAAGTCCGGCACGGGTCTGACGCGGGCCGAACTCGGCGTGCTGCTCGCCTATTCGAAGCTCTGGCTGAAGGACGAACTGATCGCCAGCGATGTTCCCGACGATCCCTATCTCGCGGCGGTGCTCGTCGACTATTTCCCCCCGCGCATGCGCACCGAGTTCGCCGAAGCCATCCGCAGCCACCGCCTTGCCCGCGAGATCGTCGCCACCTCCTTGACCAACGCGCTGGTCGACCGCGGTGGCCCGACGCTGGTCGTGCGCGTCGCCAACCAGACCGGCGCCGATGTCGCCACGATCGCCCGCGCCTTCGTCGCCGCGCGCGAAATCCACAAGCTCGATCAGCTCAATGCCGACATCGATGCGCTCGACAACCGCGTGGCCGGCGCGCTGCAGCTCGACCTCTACTCGCGCGTCCAGAGCCTGCTCCTCGGCTCGATCGTCTGGCTGACGCGCTCGGTCGATGTCTCCGCCGGCATCGGCGAAGTGGTGGAGCGGTTCGGAGAGGCGGTCGCCGTGATCGTGCCGGAACTGCCGGCGCTGACGCCACCGTCGCTCGCCACCGGTCCGGCCCGGGAAATCGAGCGGCTGACGGCGGCCGGCGTGCCGCAGGATCTCGCCATCCGCCTCGCGCATCTGCCGCTCGAAGCCGCCATAGGCGACATAGCGCTCATCGCCGAAGCCGCCGGGCAGGACCGCAGTCTCGCCGCGGAAGCCTATTTCCACGTCGCCGATGCCTTCCGCATCGACCGGCTGGAGCAACTGTCACAGGCGATCCTGATCACCGATTATTACGACGGCCTGGCGCTCGACCGGGCGCGCGGCGATCTTGGCGATGCGCATCGGGCGCTCGCCCGCGCCGCGCTCGCGGCGGCCGGAGGGCTCGACGGCTGGATGAAGGCGAACCACGTGTCGGTCGAACGGGCGCTCGCCCAGGTCGGCGAACTTGCCGGCGCCGACCGGCTGACCGTCTCGCGCTTCGCCGTCGCTGCCGGCATCATCGCGGATCTGGTCCGCAATTGACCGGAACGCTGTCGACAGCACGCCGGCTCCGGTCCGGCGGCGGTCGACGCCGCCGGCTGGTCATGGGTCGCTGCTGGGGCCATCATTCCTGGCTGCTTGATGCTCTATTGAGCCTGACCCTGGGACGGTGTCAGGCTCAATCGCTGCAGCCCCGCCTCTATCTCGTCGGGATCGGCTTCTCGCCGCGATAGTCGTAGAAGCCGCGCTGCGTCTTGCGGCCGAGCCAGCCGGCCTCGACATATTTGACCAACAGCGGACACGGCCGGTACTTGGAATCCGCGAGCCCGTCGTAAAGCACCTGCATGATCGACAGGCACGTGTCCAAGCCGATGAAATCGGCGAGTTGCAACGGGCCCATCGGATGGTTGGCGCCGAGCCGCATGGCGGTATCGATGGAATCGACCGAGCCGACGCCTTCGTAGAGCGTGTAGATCGCCTCGTTGATCATCGGCAGCAGGATGCGGTTGACGATGAAGGCCGGGAAATCCTCGGCTACCGTCGCCGTCTTGCCGAGCTTGGCGACGAACAGCTTGCAGTGATTGAAGGTGTGGTCGTCGGTGGCGATGCCGCGCACCAGTTCGACCAGTTGCATCAGCGGCACCGGGTTCATGAAGTGCACGCCGACGAACTTTTCCGGCCGGTCGGTGGTCGACGCCAGCCGGGTGATGGAGATCGACGAGGTATTGGTGGCTAACAGCGCCTCCGGCTTCAGCACCGGGCAGACCTGGGTGAAGATCTTGCGCTTGATCTGCTCGTTCTCGGTCGCCGCCTCGATCACCAGATCGCAATCGGACAGATCGTCGAGGTTGGGGGCCGCAGCGATCCGGTCGAGCGCAGCAACCCGCTGATCGTCGGTGATCAGCCCCCGGTTGACCTGCCGCGTCATATTGCCGTTGATCGTCGCCAGCCCGGCATGGATGCGATCGACCGCGATGTCGTTCAAGGCAACGTCAAGCCCAGCCAGCGAGCACACATGGGCGATGCCATTGCCCATCTGACCGGACCCGATCACGCCTACTTTTCTGATTTCGAACCCCATGACGGTCCTGGTCTCCATGGCGCGGCGGATGTCGCGTGACGTCTTCAGGGAGGACGCTCGATCCGGCCAGTGAATTGCCCCTATCGCAACGATTGGCCCGTCTCAGCATTCGCGGCCGCTCCCGACCGATCGGTCGGATTGAGCCTCCGCCTGCCAAGTGCGAAGCCGATGCCCTCGCTCTCCCGTGACGCTCCGCTTCCCTATCGGAAACGGCATGCGTTTCGCGCTGCAATCCGGCCGTCGCACCGCCCGCGCGACCGCCATTCGCCCGAAACGCGCCGACCGGTCGGCGAAACCCCGCCGGCTGAGACCGCTCGCCCGGCTGCGGACGACTCCTCGCCGCTGCCGCCGCAGGCCGCTCCGAATGCGCAACGCCAGTATGTTATCCTTCAGGGGGCCGAGAACAAGCCCCGCAGCACTTATTCCATCGTCACATGAAGAAGGTGCGTCGCCGGGATAACATCCCGGCGGCAGCGCCCTCGTCTGGCTGGGATCGCGATCCCCGCCGGCTGCGTTGGAACCTATTGCCCGAATGAAAGGAAATGCACAAGGCCAAGCCGGCGCCGACGCCCCGCGGACCGCCCGTCAGCGGCCGAGTTTCTCCAGTTCGGCCGCAAGCGCCGGCAGCGCCTGGTAGAGGTCGGCGACGAGGCCGTAGTCGGCGACCTGGAAGATCGGCGCCTCCTCGTCCTTGTTGATGGCGACGATGACCTTGGAATCCTTCATGCCGGCCAGATGCTGGATGGCACCCGATATACCGCAGGCGATGTAGAGATCCGGCGCCACCACCTTGCCGGTCTGACCGACCTGCCAGTCGTTCGGCGCGTAGCCGGCATCGACCGCGGCGCGGCTGGCACCGACGGCCGCCCCGAGCCTGTCGGCGACCGGTTCGATATATTTGGCAAAATTCTCTCTGCTCTGCATCGCCCGGCCGCCGGAGATGATGATCTTGGCGGACGTCAGCTCGGGACGGTCCGATTTCGACAACTGCTCGCCGACGTAGGCCGACAGGCCGGTATCCTCGGGCGCGGCGACAGACTCGATCGGCGCGTCACCGCCGGCCGGCGTCGCGGCAAAGGCGGCAGTGCGGACGGTGATCACCGTCTTCAAATCGGTCGCCCTGACCGTCTGGATGGCATTGCCGGCATAGATCGGCCGCTCGAACGTGTCCGGCGCCACCACCTTGATGATGTCGGAGACCTGCATCACGTCGAGGAGCGCGGCGACGCGCGGCGCGACGTTCTTGCCGTTGGTGGTCGATGGCGCAACGATGGCGTCATAGCCGGGCGCCAGCGCGACGACGAGGCTGGCGAGCGGCTCGGCCAGACCATGGGCGAGCGCGGCGCTTTCGGCGAGGAGCACCTTGGCGACATCGGAGAGCTTGGCCGCCTCGCCCGCAGCCGCCGAGGCGCCGTGGCCGGCGACGAGCACATGCACGTCGCCGCCGAGCTGCAGCGCCGCGGTCAGCGCCTTGTGGGTGGCGTCCTTCAGCGAGGAATTGTCGTGTTCGGCGATCAGCAGGGTGGTCATGGCGGCAGCTCCTTCAGATCACGCCGGCTTCGGTCTTGAGCTTGTCGACGAGTTCGGCGACCGAGGCGACCTTGGCGCCGGCCTTGCGCGCCGGCGGCTCGACCGTCTTGATGACCTCGAGCCGTGGCGTGAGATCGACGCCGTAGTCGGCCGGCGCGACTTCGGCGATCGGCTTCTTCTTCGCCTTCATGATGTTGGGCAGCGAGGCATAGCGCGGCTCGTTCAGGCGCAAGTCGGAGGTGACGACCGCCGGCAGCTTCAAAGTGATGGTCTGCAACCCGCCGTCGACTTCGCGCATCACCGCGATGCCTCCGTCCTCGATCGTGATCTTCGAAGCGTAGGTGCCCTGCGGCCAACCGAGCAGCGCCGCCAGCATCTGACCGGTCTGGCCGCAATCGTCGTCGATCGCCTGCTTGCCGACGATGACGAGGCCGGGTCCCTCCGCCGCGACGATGGCCTTCAGGATCTTGGCGACCGCCAACGGCTCGATCACCGGGGCGTCGGTCTTGACCAGGATGCCGCGGTCGGCCCCCATGGCGAGCGCGGTGCGGATGGTTTCGACCGCCTGCGCCGGGCCGACGGAGACGATGATGACCTCGCTGGCCTTGCCTGATTCCTTCAGCCGCAACGCCTCTTCGACCGAGATTTCGTCGAAAGGATTCATCGACATCTTGACGTTGGCGAGATCGACGCCGGACCCATCCGGCTTGACCCGGATCTTGACGTTGTAGTCGACGACCCGCTTGACGGGCACCAGAATCTTCATCCGTTGGGTCTCCACGAGCGCCGCTTTGTACAAGGCGGCGATGAGGCTGGTACAGAATGGGCGCCTTCCGACCAACTCGGCTCGGACGGCGCGAAGCCGCCGGTCTAGCCGGGGTGTCGCCGCCGGTCTGTCTTCGGAACGACGCCGGAAAAGCGCGCGGACGCTAAAGTCGCGCAACCGCGCTGTCAATCAGCCGATCGGCCATGCCGGCCGAATGGCGGGGGGCCGAGTTGGGCGAACCGTCCCGGCGATCGCGAGTTCGCCCGTCAGCGGTTCTGGCCGGGCACCCACAGGACGTCGGCCTTGCCGCGATCGTTGACCCAGCGCGCGGCAACGAACAGCAGGTCCGACAGCCGGTTCAGGTAGCGGATGGCTTCGCCGTTGACCGGCTCGGCCGTGTCCTTGGCCAGATGCACGGTCAGCCGTTCGGCCCGCCGCGCCACGGTACGCGCCACATGCAGCTGCGCCGCCGCCACCGACCCGCCCGGCAGCACGAAGGAGCGCAGCGGCTCGAGATCGGCGTTCAGGCCGTCGATGTCGGCCTCGAGCCGCGCGACCTGTGCCGCGGAAATCCGCAGCGGCTGCCACTTCAATTCCACCCCCTCCGGCGTCGCCAGATCGGCGCCGAGATCGAACAGGTCGTTCTGGATGCGGCCGAGCATCCGGTCGAGCTCAGGGAAGTCGGCTGCGACGCTCAATCTGGCGACGCCGATCACCGAGTTGGTCTCGTCGACCGTGCCGTAGGCTTCGATCCTCAAGTCGTGCTTCGGCCGGCGCTCGCCGGTTGACAAGGCCGTCGTGCCGTCGTCGCCGGTCTTGGTATAGATCCTGTTCAAGACGACCATGGTGGGTTCCTCGCGGACTTTCGCTCGCTGGCAGATATGGACGAATGCGGTCAAAAGGCAACCGAGCGTTCGCCAAGGCGCAGCGACGTGGGCTAGAGCCGTAATCGTAGCCGTCGCGGGTCGGGCGTCGCGCCGCCCTAACGAGGCAAACCTCTTGCCATGCGAGTGATCGCTGACTAAAGTCAGAGAATGTCCACGCACGCAATTTCCCCGGATGACGCGGCCGACATCGCCCAGATACGCCGCTTCAACCGCCTCGTCAGCCAGCGCATCGGCGCGCTCGATCAGAGCTACCTGCAGCGCGGCCGGCCGCTCGGCGAGGCGCGCCTCATCTTCGAGCTTGCACCGGACGGCGCCGATCTGCGCCTGCTCAGGACACGGCTCGGGCTCGATTCCGGCTACCTGAGCCGGCTGCTCCGATCGCTCGAACGCCAGGGCCTGGTCGTGGTCGACGCCGCCGACGATGACGCCCGCCAGCGTCGCGCCCGGCTGACGGCGAAAGGCGCCGAGGAACGCGCTGTCTACGACCTGCTGTCGGATCGATTGGCGCAATCGCTGCTGGCATCGCTGTCAGCGCGCGAACGGGCGCGGTTGACGGCGGCCATGGCCGAGGTCGAGCGGATGTTGCGCGTCGCGTCCGTCGAACTGCGGCTCGTGCCGGCCGACAGCGCCGATGCGCTGGGGTGTCTGGACAGTTATTTCGCCGAACTCGCCCGCCGCTTCGACGACGGCTTCGATCCGTCCAAGCACCAAGCGCACGCCCCAGCACCCGGCACGCCGACGCCCGGCTCCCACATCCCCGAGACACTGTTCCTGGTTGCCTATTCCGACGCCCTGCCCATCGGCTGCGGCGCGCTCCTCATCGAGGATGCGGAGGTTGGCGAGATCAAGCGGGTCTGGGTGGCGCCCGTCGCCCGCGGCCTCGGCATCGCGCGCAAGCTGTTGCACCGGCTCGAGGACCTCGCCCGCCAGCGCGGCCTCGCGATGCTCCGCCTCGATACCAATCGCGCCCTCGCCGAGGCGCAGGCGCTCTACCGCTCGGAAGGCTACGAGCCGATCGCGCGCTATAATGACAACCCCTACGCGCATCACTGGTTCGGGAAGAGACTGGAGGCGGAGGCATAGGCCGATGGGCTCAGGCACTTCAGCGAAGCGCCAGCGCCTGGATGCCGCTTACGGCTGCCACCCATCGTCGACCCGTGCCGCCTCGTCCTCTTCCGCCTTGCCGGTATCGATCGCTCGCATCAGCGCTCTGAGGACAAGATCGAGGTTCTCGTGCGCGGCTGACGACA
>JARLIU010000075.1 GCA_031291595.1 Ancalomicrobiaceae bacterium
GCCACCTATCTGTTCGACAAGCGCGGTATCCGCTTGTCGTCTCTGGCCTATCGGGGGTAGCTCTTGCCGATGTGCCGGTCCACGCCATACCCCCCCCAAGACGTATCAGGGGTTGTATGGATAATGTCGTCGCCTTCCCGCCAACGGAGTTGTCTGCCTTGAACCAGCCCATCCGCATCGGCCACTCGGTCTGCCCGCACGACTGCCCGTCGTGCTGCGCGCTCGACGTGGAACTTCTGGCCGACGGGCGCGTCGGCCGCGTGCACGGTTCGAAGGACAACAGCTACACGGCCGGCGTCATCTGCGCCAAGGTGGCGCGCTATTCCGAGCGCCTGCACCATGCCGAGCGGCTCCTCCACCCGCTGGAGCGCACTGGGCCGAAGGGCTCGGGCGAGTTCCGCCGCATTTCGTGGGAGGCGGCGCTCGACCGCATCGCCGCCGAGTTCAGGCAGGCCGCCGAACGACATGGCGCGGAAACCGTGTGGCCCTACTATTACTCCGGGACGATGGGCCTGGTGCAGCGCGACGGCATCAAGCGCCTCACCCATGCGCTTGGCTACTCGCGGCAATATGACACGATCTGTACCAGCATGGCCTGGACCGGCTATCTCGCCGGCACCGGCCGGCTCGCCGGGCCGGATCCGCGCGAGATGGCAAAAGCCGACGTCATCGTCATCTGGGGGACGAATGCCGTTGTCACCCAGGTCAACGTGATGACGCACGCGGTCAAGGCGCGAAAGGAACGCGGCGCCAAGATCGTCGTCGTCGACATCTACCGCAATGCTACCGTCGAGCAGGCGGATCTGGGACTGGTGTTGCGTCCCGGCACCGATGCGGCGCTCGCCTGCGCGGTGATGCACGTCCTGTTCCGCGATGGCACCGCCGACCGCGCCTACATGGCGAAATACGCCGATGCGCCGGACGAGTTGGAAGCGCACCTGAAAACCCGTGGTCCGGAATGGGCGGCGGCGATAACCGGACTGACGGTTGCCGAGATCGAGGCGTTCGCCAAGCTGATCGGGCAGACCAAGCGGACCTTCCTCAGGCTCGGCTACGGCTTCTCGCGCCAGCGCAACGGCGCGGTCGCCATGCACGCCGCTTTGTCGATCGCGACCGTCGCCGGGCTGTGGCAATACGAAGGCGGTGGCGCCTTCCACTCCAATTCCGGCATCTTCCATCTCAACAAGACGATGATCGAGGGGCTCGATCGCGGCTCGATCACCACGCGCCGGCTCGATCAGTCGCGTATCGGCGCGGTGCTGACCGGCGAGCCGGAAGCGTTGAAATTCGGCCCGCCGGTCACCGCCATGCTGATCCAGAACACCAATCCGATGAACGTGGCACCCGATCAGAACAAAGTGCGTGCGGGGTTCTCACGCGACGACCTGTTCGTCGCGGTGCACGAGCAATTCCTGACCGATACGGCGAAAATGGCCGATATCGTGCTACCGGCCACCATGTTCCTGGAGCACGACGACCTCTATCGCGGCGGCGGGCATCAGCACATCCTCCTCGGTCCGAAGCTGGTAGAAGCGCCGGGCGAGGCGCGCGAGAACCATTTCGTCATCGCCGAACTCGCCAAGCGCCTCGATGCGACGCATCCGGGCTTCTCGATGAGCCCGCGCGAGCACATCGACTGGTCGCTGCAGAAGTCAGGCTGGGGGACGCTGGAACAGCTCGAAGCGACGAAGTTCATCGACTGCCAGCCGGAGTTCGACAAGGCGCACTATTCCGCCGGCTTCGGCTATCCGGATGGCAAGTTCCGCTTCAAGCCGAGGTGGACGAAGGTGCCCAATGCCAACGATGGGCCGGCGGGTCCGTGGGCGACGATGCCGGACTTGCCCGACCAATGGGATGCCATCGAGACGGTCGATGCGGCGCATCCCTTCCGGCTGGCCACTTCGCCGGCGCGCAGCTTCCTCAATTCCAGCTTCTCGGAGAGCCCGACCGGTCGGGCGCGCGAGGGGCGGCCCGAGGTCGCCATGCATCCGGACGATGCGACGAACCTGGGTCTGGCAGCCGGCGACCGGGTGCGGCTCGGCAACACTCGTGGCGAGGTGGTGCTCCACGTCAAGCTGTTCGACGGGGTGAAGCCGGGGGTGTTGATCTCGGAAGGACTGTGGCCGAATTCGACGTTCGAGGGCGGCGAGGGGATTAATACGCTGACCGGTGCCGACCCGGTCGCGCCCTATGGTGGCGCGGCGTTTCACGACAATCGCGTGTGGGTGCGGCCGGCATGAATCCGGCTAACGATTAGGCGAGTGCAATGCGTCGCCCAACCGAGACGAGCCGCCGCAATGTTCGGCGTTTCGTCTCGCTGTGTTTGAGCTGTTCTTTACGATGTTGGCGAACGGGCAAAAGCCGGTAACTGCAATCGTTTCGGCGGCCGCTGCAGGCTTGGCGGGACATCGACTATCGTCAAAAATGCATATGAAGTATGCATAAAGCGCATAATTTAGTCAGTGCAGACTCGGCATCGGTCAATCCGGAATTGCACGAATGGGTGGTCTGCCTAAGGCTCGTGCATTTCAGCGCGATCGCAAACATATTCGAGTTTTTGAATTATATGACCTGCATTGGTATTTCAGCAGAATAGCCAGGGCTCTCTACTCGGTTCAATTTGGCAGTATCTATCTAGCTGTTTGATCCTGGTACCGGCATTTACCGATGATTTACGCTATGTAACTGACAATTGGCTCATTGCTTAAGCTTGGGCGGAACGGAACGAAATCATGCTGAGTGGGATTCGCGGGCGCGCCACCATCGGCGCCAAGCTGGCACTGGTTTCGGTGCTGTTTCTGGTGCCGATCGCGCTGCTCGGCAATCTGTTCTACGCCCAGTCGATGCAAGATATCGGCTTCGCTGCCAAGGAAGTCGATGGCGTCCGCTACCTGCGGTCCGTGTGGCCGATGCTGGCCGACGTGCTGAAGGATCCAGCCAAGGTCGGCGAGGCAGTCGGAGCACATGCGACGGACCTCGATGCCGCCGGCACGGCCTATGACGACGCCATGGCGACGCGGGCGCCGCGCCAGGCGATCGCCACCGAGGCCGCCAAGCGAGACAACGGCGACGCGGTGCGGGCAGCCATCATCGGCTTGATCGGAAAGATCGACGACGGCTCCAATCTGACGCTCGATCCCGATCTCGACAGCTACTACATGATGGACGCCGCCACGGTGAAACTGCCGGAACTGGCGGATTCGTCGCGTGCGGTATTCGATGCGGCGGCGAGCCTCGACGGCGTCGCCAATCCGAGCTTCGACGTTCGCGCGGCGCTGTTGCTGGCCATCGGCCGGTTCTCGACCGCGATCGACAATATCGACAATTCGCTGGCGAGCGCCATCAAGGGATCCGGCGACGGCAGCCTCAAGCAGTCGACCGAGCCGGGGCGGCAGAGCATCCATGCCGCCGCGCTCGATCTCAAGGCCGAGGCGACGAAGATCTCCGACACGATCGCTTCCGCCGGTTCGTTCAAGGGACTGTCGGCGCTCACTGCCAAACATGCGGCGTTGCTGGCCGAGGCGAACCGGCAGTGGGGCGTCTGGTCGCCCGAACTGAAGCGCATTCTCGATTTGCGCATGTCGAACCTGTCGTCGCGGCTGATCAGCAGGCTTGGCATCGCCGGCGCGGTGCTGGCCGGTTCGCTGATCGTGGTGGCGCTGATCGCCCGCTCGATCACCCGTGGCGTGGCGCGTCTCACCGGCCGTATGGGCCGGCTCATCGACGGCGACCTGACCAGCGAGATTCCCTACATCACCTATTCCAACGAACTCGGGCGCATCGGTCGCGCGGTGGCGGTGTTCCGCGACGGGCTCGCCAAGATCGAGCGCATGAACACGGAAGCCGCCGAGACCGACCGCCGGCAGTCGATGCTGCGGCGCGAAACCATGGTGCAACTCGCCGCCGAATTCGAGGCCAATATCCTCGACGTGGTGACGACCGTCGCCTCCGCCTCGCTCGAGGTGGAGACCAATGCGAGCTCGCTCAGCCGCATCGCCGATCTGACCGCGACGCAGGGCCGTGCCGCGTCCCAAAGCGCCGAAGCGTCCGAGCGCCGGGTGCGCGCAGTGACGAGCGATACCGAGATCATGGCAGGGCATTCGCGCGACATCGCCCGCCGCATGTCGGAGGCGGCGCGCGTCAGCGCCGATGCCGAGGCGCAGGCGACCAGGACGCGGCAGACGGTCGATCATCTGGCGGAAGCGGCGACTCGCATCGGCGAGGTGGTCAAACTGATCCGCGAGATCGCCGACCAGACCAATCTCCTGGCGCTCAATGCCACCATCGAGGCGGCGCGCGCGGGCGAATCCGGTCGCGGTTTCGCAGTCGTGGCCTCGGAAGTGAAGAGCCTCGCCGCCCAGACCGGCAAGGCAACCGAGGAGATCGGCTCGCAGATCGCCAACATCCAGTCGGCGACGCTGAACGCCGTCGACGCCATCGGCGCCATCACCTCGACCATCGGCACGCTCGGCCTGATGGCGCGCGAGTCGGCCGGCGCAATGGAGCAGCAGATCGGCCACGTCGGCGCCATCACCGCCGAAGTGTCGCAAGTCGGCGAACAGTCGAGCGCGCTGATCGGCACGATCTCGCAGTTCGGCGAGGCTGCGCGCGAGACGGACTCGGCAGCGCATATGTCGGCTGAAGCGGCGCGCGAACTCGGCGGCCAGGCGGCGCGGCTGCGGACGGCGGTGGAGCACTTCCTCGCCGGGCTGCGGGCGGCGTGAGACCGGTAGGCGGCGTGAATTCAGCGCTGCAGCGCCGGCGAGATCAGCGTCGGGGCAGGCGAGGGCGGCGCATCAATGACGACATGCTCGGTGCCGTCGGCGCGGCGAACGACATGGGCACGGCCGGAGGCGACCCAGGCGAGTGCCTGGGGGTAGATGCGATGCTCTTCCACCAGCACGCGGGCGGCGAGCGTGCCGGGCGTATCGGTCGCAAGCACCGGCACCGCGGCCTGGATGATGATCGGGCCGACGTCGAGCTCCGGCCGGACGAAGTGCACGGTGGCGCCGGTGACACGCACCCCGTCGGCAATGGCGCGGGCATGGGTGTTGAGCCCGGTATAGGCCGGCAGCAGCGCCGGATGGATGTTGAGCGCGCGGTCGCGCCAGGTTTCGGCAAACCAGTTCGAGACGATGCGCATGAAGCCGGCCATGCACAGCACGTCGACGTGCGCGTCGTTCAGCGCGGCATCGACGGCACGGTCGAAGGACTCGCGGTCCGAAAAGCCTCTGTGGTCGATGACGCTCGTCGCCACGCCGGCGGCTTCGGCCTTGGCCAGCCCGCCGGCAGTGACGCGGTTCGACACGACGAGCGCGATTTCGGCCGGGAAGGCGGGATCGCGCGCCGCGGCGATCAGCGCCGCCATGTTGGAGCCGCCGCCGGAAATGAGGATGCCGACGCGCTTGCGCGGTGTCGCTGCGGGGGGGAGGCTCATGCGAGATCCAGCGTGCCCGAGCCGATGACCTCCGGTGCGCCCGGCAGTTCGACGATCTCGCCCAGCCTGACGACGGCTTCGCCGAGGCTGCCCAGACGGTCGGCTACGGCATCCGCGGCCTCGCTCGCCACCACGACGATCATGCCGATGCCGCAGTTGAAGGTCCTGAGCATTTCATGCGGGCTGACGCCGCCGGTCCGTGCCAGCCATTTGAATACGGGCAGCACCGGAATGCGGGAGAGGTCGATCGTTGCGGCGGTGTTGGCGGGGAGGACGCGCGGGATGTTCTCCCAGAAGCCGCCGCCGGTGATATGGGCGAGGCCCTTGATGCCGTCCGATGCCTTCAGCGCCGACAACAGCGGCTTCACATAGATGCGGGTCGGCGTCAGCAGCGCCCGCCCGAGCGCGACGCCGGTAGCGAAGGGCGCCTCATCCTCGAGCGTCAGGCCGGAGATGCCGACGAGCTTTCGCACCAGCGAGAAGCCGTTCGAATGCACGCCCGAGGACGTCAGCCCGAGGATGACGTCGCCCGGACCGATGGACTTTGCCGGTAGAATCCTGTCGCGCTCGACCGCGCCGACGGCGAAGCCGGCAAGATCGTAGTCGCCGTTCTGGTACATGCCCGGCATTTCCGCCGTCTCGCCGCCGATGAGCGCGGCGCCGGCCTCGCGGCAGCCCGCGGCTATGCCTTCGACGACGGCTGCGGCGGTCGCGACCTCGAGCTTGCCGCAAGCGAAATAGTCGAGGAAGAACAACGGCTCGGCGCCCTGCACCACCAGATCGTTGACCGACATGGCGACGAGATCGATGCCGACCGTGTCGTGGATGTCAGCATCGATGGCAAGCTTCAGCTTGGTGCCCACCCCGTCGTTGGCGGCGACCAGCACCGGATCCTTGTATTTGCAGGCGGCGAGATCGAACAGGCCGCCGAAGCCGCCGATCTCGGCATCGGCGCCGATGCGGGCGGTCGATTTGACCGCGGGCTTGATGCGGCGGACCAACTCATTGCCGGCATCGATGTCGACGCCGGCTTGGCTGTAGGTCCAGGAGTTTGGGTGATCGGCCAAGGCTTGCCTCCGCGGCAGCGGCCCGGCGCGGCCGGGACCATGTGCTCGCGGTATCTCGCCGATCGGGCCGGGAAATGCAACAGCGACGGAGGACTAGTGGTCCTGTTCCGACATTTGCATCCCACGTGCCGCGCGCTCATATGCAAATGTCGGACTCCCAGGACCACTAGCAATTCATTGAGTCTAGTGGAGCTTTGAATTTGACATTTGAGTGAGGCCGCGCAGCTCGGTGGGACTCAACTGTCAAATTCGCTCCACTGGTCGCCGCCAATGTACCGTCATGACGGACGGCGGCCGGGCTCTTCCCACCGTGCCGGGTCGCTTGCCGTGCCGCACGCATTGCTGCGGATCGGCGCTCCGTTTGGCAAATCGCGCATCTTCAGGCATGCTCCGGGGGAGAGGCCGCTCACCAGTGACAAGAACAGCCAAATTCATTGGCGAAGACGCGAGCAAGCGCCGTGAATAACGCCATCACCCTGCCGAACCTCATATCCATTCTCCGGCTCATCTTCGTGCCCGGGGTGGTGCTGGCGATCACCGAAAGTCGACTGGCGCTCGCCTTCTGGCTGTTCGTCATCGCCGGCGCCTCGGACGCGGTCGATGGCTTCATCGCCCGCCACTGGAATTTGCGCAGCGAACTCGGCGCGCACCTCGATCCGCTCGCCGACAAGGCGCTGCTCGTCGCCATCTATGTGACGATGGCAGTTGAAGACATGGTGCCACGCTGGCTCGTCATCATCATCGTGTCGCGCGATGTGCTCATCGTCGGCGCCGTGCTGCTTTCCTGGGTGTTGGGACGCAAGGTGGCGGTGAAGCCGCAGAAGATCTCCAAGGTCAATACCGCCGGACAGATCGTTCTGGCCGGGCTGCTGCTCGCCCACGACGCCTATCACCTCGACATCGCCGGGCTCAGGATGGTGGGGATCCCGGCGGTGGCGGCATTGACCGTGGTATCGGGGGCTTCCTATCTGTGGTTCTGGCTGAAGCTCATGTCGCGTGAACCGGATCCGGGTGCCTGAACTCACTTCGGTCCGAGAGGATCCAGCTTGTTGGCGAGGCAATTGACTCTGACGTTCGAGACGCCGCGGCGGCTGGGGCTTGCCGAATTTGCCGTCGGCGAGGCCAACCGTGCGGCGGTCGAAGCGATCGTGCACTGGCCGCATTGGCCGTCGCCGGTGATGCTGCTGGTCGGCGAGGAGGCCAGCGGCAAGAGCAATCTGGCCGCGATTCTGGCGGCGGCAAGCGGTTCGCCGGTGCTGTCCGCCGCAACCGTCGATTGGCACAGGCTGGCCGCCGATCACGCCGGCGAGACGCTGATCGTCGAGGATCTCGGGGAAGGCATCGACGAGGCCGGCCTGTTTCACGCGATCAACGCGGTGACCGCCGGCGGCGGCCGGCTGTTGCTGACGTCCAGAACGCCGCCGGCCGACTGGCGGCTGATGCTGGCGGACCTGGCGTCGCGGCTCAGGGCGGCAACGCCGGTGACCATCGGCGCGCCCGACGACCGACTGATGGAAGAACTGCTCGGCAAGCTGTTCGTCGACCGGCAGACGGTGGTCGATCCGCAGGTCATCCGCTTCATCGCCCAGCGCATCGAACGCACGTTTGTCGCGGCGCGCGCTACGGTCGAGCGGCTCGATTCCGTCGCGCTGGCCAGGAAGGCGGCGATCACCAAGCCGTTCGCATCGGAGGTGTTGTTCGGCGATTCTTCCGGCGAACCGCTGCTGCCGGGCATCGACCCGCCGGAGCAGTGACGCGCGATCAAGCGGCGGCGAGCCGGACCGATCGCGGCCGCCGACGCCGTCGCGCAGGCCATTGAATCCGGAGCATTTCGTCGTCGGCGTGCTCCATCCGATCGGGACATGCACCGGGTAGCGGTGGACGGCGCGCTGCCGGTCGCCCGCGGCATGCGACACGGGGGGTAAGAAGTGTCATAAATTTCAGCTAAGCGTCATTCGTTAACGAGGGCATGACCATGGACACCAAGGCTGAGACGCTTGAGCCGGCTTTCGACACGGCGACCACTGCAGAGACTGCTGCCGTCGCGCTCAACGCTGATCCGGCGCGCTTCACCAACCGCGAACTGTCGTGGCTGGCGTTCAATCGTCGTGTCCTGGAAGAATCGGCCAACGCCAACCATCCGATCCTGGAGCGGCTGCGTTTCCTGTCGATCTCGGCCAACAACCTCGACGAATTCTTCATGGTTCGCGTCTCGGGCCTGATCGAACAGAAGCACGCCGGTCTGCAGACCAGGTCCGACGACGGGCTCACCCCATCCGAACAGCTGGTCAAGATCTTCGAGAGCGTCGACAAGCTGACCGCCGAACAGCAGCGGCTGTGGAACAGTCTCAGGGGCGAACTCGTCGCCTACGGCATCACCATCGTCGAGGCCGGCGACCTGACGCCGGTCGAAGAGGACTGGGCAGAGCAGTATTTCCTCTCCCAGGTGTTCCCGGTGTTGACGCCGCTTGCCTGCGATCCGGCGCATCCCTTCCCGTTCATCCCCAACCTCGGCTTCTCGCTGGTGCTCGATCTGCAGCGCACGCACGGGTCGGACCTCGGCTCGATGACGGCGCTGATCCGCATCCCGGCGACCCTGGCGCGCTTCATCGAACTGCCGGCGGACGAGGCGACGCCGGGCGCCAAGCGTTTCATCAGCCTGGAAAACCTGATCGGCCGGCATATCGGCGGACTGTTCCCCGGCTATCGCGTCGTCGCCAAGGGTGCCTTCCGTGTCATCCGCGATACCGACATCGAAATCGAGGAGGAAGCGGAAGACCTGGTCCGCGTGTTCGAGACCATGTTGAAGCGCCGCCGCCGCGGCAATGTCATCCGCATGGAGATCGAAGCCGCGACACCGGAGAAGCTCAAGCTCTTCGTCGCCGATGCGCTCGGCGTCGACGCTGACGGCATCTTCCTTGCCGACGGAGTGCTGGCCCTGACCGAGACGTCGCAGCTCGTCGGCGTCGACCGGCCGGAACTGAAGTTCGAGCCCTATACGCCGCGCTTCCCCGAACGCGTCAAGGAATTCGGCGGAGACATTTTCGCCGCGATCAAGCGCAAGGAACTGGTCGTCCACCACCCCTACGAGACGTTCGACACGGTGGTGCAGTATCTCAATCAGGCCGCCCACGATCCGGACGTCGTCGCCATCAAGCAGACGCTGTACCGCACCTCGAAGAACAGCACGATCGTCAAGGCGCTGGCCGAAGCCGCCGAACTGGGCAAGTCGGTGACGGCGGTGGTGGAATTGAAGGCGCGTTTCGACGAAGAGGCCAACATCCGCTGGGCGCGCGACCTGGAGCGGGCCGGCGCGCAGGTGGTGTTCGGTTTCGTCGAATTGAAGACCCACGCCAAACTGTCGCTGGTGGTGCGCCGCGAGATGGGCGAACTCGCCACCTACTGCCATATCGGCACCGGCAACTATCACCCGATCACCGCGCGCATCTACACCGACCTGTCGCTGTTCACCGCGGATACGGTGATCGGGCGCGACGTCGCCCGCATCTTCAATTACATCACCGGCTATGCCGAACCGCAGCGGCTGGAGAAGATGGCGGTGTCGCCCCTGTCGGTGCGCTCGACCATCATCGAGCACGTGGAAGCGGAGATCGGCCACGCCAAGGCCGGCCGGCCGGCGCAGATCTGGATGAAGATGAACAGCCTGGTCGATGCCGGCCTCATCGACAAGCTGTACGAGGCGAGCCAGGCCGGGGTGCAGATCGACCTGATCGTGCGCGGCATCTGCTGCTTGCGCCCCGGCGTGCCCGGGCTCTCCGACAACATCCGGGTGAAGTCGATCGTCGGTCGTTTCCTCGAGCACAGCCGCATCTTCTGCTTCGGCAACGGCCACGGGCTTCCCTCGCCGCAGGCGAAGGTCTATATCGGCTCCGCCGACATGATGCCCCGCAATCTTGATCGGCGAGTCGAGGCGCTTGCACCGGTGACCAACGCAACTGTGCATGAACAGGTTCTGGATCAGATCATGGTGGCCAATCTCAAGGACAACCAGCAGAGCTGGCGCATCCTGTCGGACGGGACGCATGAGCGAATCGGCCCGCTGCCGGGCGAAGAGCCGTTCAATGCGCACGAATATTTCATGACCAACCCGTCGCTGTCTGGCCGTGGACAATCGCTCAAATCCGACTCGCCGCGCTCCATCGCCCATAAATCGGCGCGCAAATAACCGCATGATCGAACCCAGGACGAGTCCCGCAGACCCCGGGTTCAAGGAAGCCCATTGGCACGCCGAAGTGCCAGGACGCCTTAACGGCTCCGGGCCGATTGCCGTCATGGACATCGGCTCGAACTCGGTGCGCCTCGTCGTCTACGAGCGCCGCTGCCGGGCGCCGACGGTGCTGTTCAACGAAAAAGTGCTGGCCGGTCTCGGCAAGGGCATCGCCCAGACGGGCAAGCTTGCCGAAAATTCCATCGATCTGGCGCTTGGCGCCGCCCGGCGCTTCCGGTTGCTCGCCGACCAGTGCCAGGCCAAGGAATTCCATGTGCTCGCTACCGCCGCGGCGCGCGATGCGGCGAACGGCGAGCGCTTCATCAGCGAAATCGAGCGCATCTGCCAGGTCGAGGTCAAGGTGCTGTCCGGCGCGGAAGAGGCGCGCATGGCGGCGCTCGGCATCGTTGCCGGCATCCATCGGCCGGACGGCGTCGCCGGCGACCTGGGTGGCGGCAGCCTGGAACTGATCGACGTCACCGGCGATCGCATCGGCACCGGCCGCACCTTCCCGCTTGGCGGCATCCGCCTGTCCGAGGCGGCGCTCGGGTCGCTCAGGAAGGCCGAGAAGCTCGCCGCCGACGCGCTGGAGAAATCCGACATTCTCGCCGCCGTCGCCGGGCGCAGCTTCTATGCGGTCGGTGGTACCTGGCGCTCGCTTGCCCGGCTCGATCTGTTCCAGCGCGACTATCCGCTGCATGTCATGCACAACTACTCGGTCTCGGCGAGCGACATGGCGGAGTTCTGCCGCATCGTGTCGCGCGGCGACCTCGAAACGCTCAGCCGCATCGAGGTGATCTCCCGGCAGCGGCGCGACCTGCTCGGCTACGGCGCGGTCGTGCTCGGCCAGATCATTCGCATCGGCAAGCCGAAGGATATCGTGCTGTCGGCGCTCGGCCTGCGCGAGGGTCACCTGTTCGGCCTGCTCGATGCGGAAGAGCGGTTGCAGGATCCACTGATCGTATCAGCGGAGGAATTGTCGCTGTTGCGGGCCCGCGACCCCAAGCACGGGCTGGAACTCGCCGCCTGGACGGCCGATGTGCTCGCCGCGATGGGGTTCGCCGAGAGCGAGGACGAGGCGCGGCTCAGGGTGGCGGCCTGCCATCTCGCCGATATCGGCTGGCGGACCCATCCCGATTACCGCGGCGAGCAGAGCCTCAACATCGTCGCCAACGGTTCGTTCATCGGCGTCGACCATGCCGGCCGCGCCTTCCTGGCGCTCACCGTGTTCTACCGCCACATGGGCCTCATCGATGACGCCCTGTCGCCCCGGCTCATCCAGCTGGTGCCGCCGCCGATGCGCGAGCGGGCACGCGCACTCGGCTCGGCGCAGCGGGTGGCAATGAACCTGTCGGCCGGCATGTCTGGCCATCTGCCGGAGATCGGCGTCGAACGGCGCAACAATGCGATCGTCGTCAAGCTGCCGCGCCGGCTCGCCGACCTCAACGGCGACGTGGTGCTCAAGCGGTTGAAACAGCTGTCGAAATTGGCCGGACTCGACGGCGGCGTCGAGGTTGCCGGGTGAGCGGCGGGGGCTCCTCGCGTCCGCCGGCTGCGGCGGGTGAGGGACGCGCGCTGACGCGGATCGAGGATCTCGTCGCCCACGGCCTGGTGCCGGCGAGTGCCAGCGCGCAGTTGAAAGCCGTTGCCGAGCGCTTCCAGGTGCGGCTGACGTCGCATGTGGTGGCCGCGATCGGAGCGGGTGGCGGTCTGGATGGCGGGCGCGGCGGCGAGCCCGATCCGATCGCCCGGCAGTTCGTGCCCGACGTGGCCGAGGCAATCATCGCCCCGGAAGAACTCATCGACCCGATCGGCGATGAGGTGCATGCGAAAGTCCCCGGCATCGTGCACCGCTATCCCGACCGGGTACTGTTGAAGCCGACACATCTCTGCCAGGTCTATTGCCGCTTCTGCTTCCGCCGCGAGGTGGTCGGACCGGAAGCCGGCAGCCTCGATGACGCCGAACTCGATGCGGCACTCGGCTATATCGCAGGTCGTCCCGAGATCTTCGAGGCGATCCTGACCGGCGGCGATCCGCTCGTGCTGTCCGACCGGCGGCTCGGGCGCATCCTGGCAGGGCTGGAGGCGATCGAGCATCTCGGCGTCATCCGCATCCACAGCCGCGCGCTCATCGCCGATCCGGGGCGGGCGACCGACGATTTCGTCCGGCTGTTGCGCCGCCGCGTCGCGGTGTGGCTGGTGCTGCATGTCAACCATCCGCGCGAGCTGACGCCGGACGTGGCGGCAGCGATCGGCCGTCTGGTCGACGGCGGCGTGCCGCTCCTCGCCCAGACGGTGTTGCTGAAGGGCGTCAACGACGACGCGGCGACGTTGGAAGCGCTGATGCGGACGCTGGTGCGGCTTCGGGTGAAGCCGTATTACCTGCACCATCTCGACCTCGCCGCCGGCACCTCGCATTTCCGCGTGTCCGTGGCGCGCGGGCAGGAACTTTCGGCGCATTTGCGTGGCCGGGTGTCGGGCATCTGCCAGCCGACTTACGTGCTCGATATCCCCGGCGGGCACGGCAAGGCGCC
>JARLIU010000003.1 GCA_031291595.1 Ancalomicrobiaceae bacterium
CTGTCGGTCATCGCCTCGGTGCATAGCCGCGACAATCTGCAGCACCTGTCGCTGCTCGACGCGCTCGGCTTCGGCACCGCCAACGCGACGGTGCGGCCATGAGCGCGCCGGCCGGAGCGCACGTCCCGGAACACGCGCACGGCACGCCGAAGGCGCATCGGCGGCCGCACGCCCATGCCGCCGAGCCGCATCCGATGGAGAAGCATTTCAGCCGCCGTCGGGTGTTGGCCTTCGTGTTCATGGTGTTCGGGATGTTCATGGCCATCCTGGACATCCAGGTCGTCTCGGCGTCCCTGGCGGAGATCCAGGCCGGCCTGTCCGCCTCGTCCGATGAGGTGACTTGGGTGCAGACAAGCTACCTGGTCGCGGAAGTCATCATGATTCCGCTGTCGGGATACCTGTCGCGGGCGTTTTCGACCCGGATCATGTTCGTCGTCTCGGCCGCCGGCTTCACGCTGATGAGCTTCATGTGCGCCCAGGCGACCGACATCAACCAGATGATCTTCTGGCGGGCGCTGCAGGGCTTCATCGGCGGCGGCATGATCCCGACCGTGTTCGCCTCGGCCTTCACCATCTTCCCGCCGTCGAAGCAGCCGATCATCGCGCCGATCATCGGCCTCGTCGCCACGCTCGCGCCGACCATCGGCCCGACCATCGGCGGCGTCCTGACCGACGCCTTCTCCTGGCACTGGCTGTTTCTGATCAACATCATTCCCGGCATCATCGTGACGATCGCCTCCTGGTTCCTCATCGATTTCGACGAGCCGAACCTGCATCTGCTCGACAAGTTCGATTGGACCGGGCTCCTCTCCATGGCCGGATTCCTCGGCGCGCTCGAATATGCGCTGGAAGAGGGGCCATCGAAGGACTGGTTCGAGAGCGAGCCGGTGACATTCGCCATCGTCGTATCCGCCGTCAGCGCCGTCATCTTCTTCGTCCGCGTCTCGACCGCCGAGCATCCGATCGTCGACCTCTCCGCGTTCAAGAACCGCAACTTCTGGACGGGGTCGGCGCTCGCCTTCGTGCTCGGCGTCGGCCTCTACGGCCTGACCTACATCTACCCGGTCTATCTGGCGGCCGTGCGCGGCTATTCCTCGCTGATGATCGGCAATACGATGTTTGTCACCGGCGTCTGCATGTTTCTGACCGCGCCGATCTCCGGCCGGTTGATGAACAAGATCGATCCACGGCTGATGATCGCCATCGGCTTCGCCGGCTTCGCCATCGGTACCTGGCTCTCCTCCTTCATGACGGAGGACTGGGATTTCTGGGAGCTTCTGGTGCCGCAGATCTTCCGCGGCGTGTCGCTGATGCTGAGCATGGTGCCGATCAACAATCTGGCGCTCGGCACCATGCCGCCGGACAAGATCAAGAACGCCTCGGGCCTGTTCAACCTGATGCGCAACCTGGGCGGTGCCTTCGGCCTGGCACTGATCAATACCGCTATCGACAAGCGCATGGACCTGCACCTCTCCCGGCTGCACGACTCGATCGCCTGGGGCAAGGAGGCGGCGGAGGAGACGCTCGCCAATCTCACCCGGCAGTTCGCGCCGCTCGGCTCCGATGCCGGCCTCGCCGCCTTGAAGCGCCTGTCGCTGCTCGTCCGGCGGCAGGCCGAGATCCTGGCGCTCGCCGACGTGTTCGTACTGCTGACCGTGCTGTTCGTCGTGCTGATCAGCCTGACGCTGTTCATGCGCCGGCCGAAGATGATGGGCGCCGGCGGCGGACACTGACGCATTCGTCGGCCCGATGGTCGCACGTCGGGGGCGCCGCGGCGCGCCCGGCGACCGGTCGCGTCAGGCGGCACCGGGGATCTCTTGAGGCCAGATTGCAGACCGGCGATCCGTCCGGACCGGCCGCGCTTTTCGACTTGGGATGAATTGCGCGAAAACGGCCACCGTCGCGTTGTCGGCGTCACGAGGGCGCGCTATACCCTTCCCGGTTCATTTCCAGGAAAGGAAAAACGATGGTGGGCAATTGGTTCCTGCGCCTGGGCGCCCTGTTCGGTCTCGTCGGCATGGGCCTCGGCATCTATATGGGGATGCACCACGATTTCAAGCTGGCTCCTGTCCACGCTCACATCAATCTGGTCGGCTGGCTCGCCATGTTTGCGGCCGGGCTCTACTACAATACGATCTCGCCGTCGTCGGAATATATCGAGACCATCGGCAGCCTGATGCCGAAGTCGGCAGGGTTTCATCTGTTCTTCGCCTTCATCGGCGCCGTCGCGCTGACAGCTGGCCTTACCGGCATCCTCCTGAACCTCACCTATACCGGCACCATCTACAACCAAGTCTTTGACAATTATTCCTGGGGCGAACCACTCACCATGGTCGGTTCCGGAATTACCATCTTCGCCCAGCTCGTCTTCGTCCTAAACGTCTTCCGCGGCACCAGTTCCTGACGATTGCGACCGCCGGTGGGAAACCGCCGGCGAAATGGAACGAAATGCGAACCCGTTTCGCCGCCGGCGGCATTTCGTGACATACTGGCCACCCGAATCGCGGGCGCAGCCCGACCACAAAAGTCGCCGACGTACCCAGGCCAACCCGCGTTCCGCGCGGCGCGCTGATGTCGTCGCGGCTGCAATGGTCGCATCCGTTGTCGCCGCTCGCCGAAAGGCTGACGGCTTGGCGGGCGAGATTGTGGGTGAAACCAATCGATCGCAGCATGTTCGTGCGTCTTTCGGCATGAACATGCTGCTGAAGAGCCTGGACGTTCCGGAACCCTGATGGCCAAAGCGCAAGACCTGTTCGCCGCCGTGCCCGATGCCCCGTCGCCGCGCCCGCAGCGCCGTGAGGCGGCGCCGTTGCGCGCCACCAAATCGGCGGGCATTCTGAGCGAATCCGAATACGACGCCTCGCACATCGAGGTGCTGGAAGGGCTGGAGCCGGTGCGCCGGCGGCCGGGCATGTATATCGGCGGCACAGACGAAAAGGCGCTGCACCACCTGTTCGCCGAGGTGATCGACAATTCGATGGACGAGGCGGTGGCCGGTCACGCCACCTTCATCGAGGTGGGGCTCGCCGCCGACGGTACCCTGACGGTGATCGACAACGGCCGTGGCATGCCGGTCGATCCGCACCCGAAATTCCCCACCAAGTCGGCGCTCGAAGTCATCATGACGATGCTGCATTCCGGCGGCAAATTCGACGGCAAGGCCTATGAGACCTCCGGCGGATTGCACGGCGTTGGCGCCTCGGTCGTCAACGCGCTGTCGGAATCCCTCGTCGTCGAGGTGGCCAAGAACCGTCGGCTCTATCGCCAGCGCTTTTCCCGCGGACAGCCACTCGGCGCCATCGAGGACCTCGGCGAGGTGATGAACCGGCGCGGCACGTCGATTTCGTTCCGTCCCGATCCGGACATCTTCGGCCCAGACGCCGCGTTCAAGGCCGAGCGCATCTACAAGGTGGCGCGCTCCAAGGCCTATCTGTTCGGCGGCGTCGAGATCCGCTGGTCTTGCGCGCCGGAACTCGCCCGCCCCGAGGCCGGCATACCGGAAAAGGCGACGTTCCATTTCCCTGGCGGCCTCAAGGACTTCCTGGCGGAACGGCTGAAGGAGGAGCGGCTGGTCGTCGACGACGTCTTCGCCGGCCGCACGGCGAAAACCTCGGGCCACGGCGCGGTCGAATGGGCGGTCGCCTGGTTCGCCGGCGACGGCTTCATCAATTCCTACTGCAATACCGTCCCCACCCCGGAAGGCGGCACGCACGAGCAGGGCCTGCGCGTCGCGCTGCTGCGCGGCCTCAAGGCCTATGCGGACCTTGTCGGCAACAAGCGCGCTTCGGTCCTGACCGCCGAGGACGTGATGACGACGGCCGGCGCCATGCTCGCGGTGTTCATCCGCGAGCCGGAATTCGTCGGCCAGACCAAGGACCGGCTTGCCTCGGGCGAGGCCGCGCGCATCGTCGAGACGGCGCTGAAAGACGCGTTCGACCATTGGATCGCCGCCTCGCCGCAGAACGCCGGCAGGCTCTTGGACTGGTCGATCGAGCGCGCCGACGAGCGGCTGCGTCGGCGACAGGAAAAGGAAGTGCTGCGCAAGACGGCGACGCGAAAGTTGCGCTTGCCGGGCAAGCTCGCCGACTGTTCGGATACGGCCGGACAGGGCTCGGAGCTGTTCATCGTCGAAGGGGACTCCGCCGGCGGCTCGGCCAAGCAGGCGCGCGACCGGCGCAGCCAGGCCGTGCTGCCGTTGCGCGGCAAGATCCTCAACGTCGCCTCGGCGACGCGCGACAAATTGGGCGCCAACCAGCAATTGGCCGATCTCGCCCAGGCGCTCGGCTGCGGTTCGGGCAAGACCTACCGCGACGAGGACCTGCGCTACGACAAGATCATCGTGATGACCGACGCCGACGTCGACGGCGCCCATATCGCCTCGCTGCTCATCACCTATTTCTACCGCGAGATGCCCGACCTCATCCGCAAGGGACACCTGTTCCTCGCCGTGCCGCCGCTCTACCGCATCACCCACGGCGCCAAGACGGTCTACGCCCGCGACGACGCCCATAAGGACGACGTGCTGGCGACCGTGTTCAAGGGCAAGAAGCCGGAGATCGGCCGCTTCAAGGGCCTCGGCGAGATGATGCCGGGACAGTTGAAGGAGACGACGATGGCGCCGAAGTCCCGCACGCTGCTGCGCGTCGACGTCATCGAGGGCGACGAACTGCCCACCCGGGATTCGGTCGAGCGGCTGATGGGCAACAAGCCGGAGGCACGCTTCTCGTTCATCCAGGAACGCGCCGAGTTTGCGACGGATCTCGATATTTGAACGCCGGGCCGGCCGGAGGATGCCGCGGTGGCCGGAGCTGCGCATAGGCAGGCTCCGGCCTCGCCTCGGCTCCGTCTCGACTTCACGAGTAGATGTAATCCCGCTTGAACGGATAGTCCGATTGGGCGCCACGCATGGCGCCGGCAGACATCTCGCCGCTCGGATTGGTCGCCAGAATCTGGTGCAGCGCCACCCAGCCGCGCTCGAACGCCATGGCGCAGCCGGCGAGATAGAGCCGATAGGCGCGCAGGATCTTCATCCCCCGCTCGTCGCCCGCAGTCGCCTTCAGCACCTTTTCGGCCTCCGGCAATTGCGCCTCGAGCGCGTCCGACCACGCCCACAGCGTCTTGGCGTAATGCGGCCTGAGGTTCTCGACGTCGACCATCTCCAGCCCGGCCGCGGCGGCCTCGCGCAACACCTGGCTGACATGCAGCAGTTCGCCGCCCGGGAAGATGTAGCGCTCGATGAAATCGCCGAGGCCGGAGCCGATCTGCGCGCCATCCAAGCCACTCGAGGTAATGCCGTGGTTCATCAGCAGCTTGCCCGGCTCGAGCAGGCTCTTGAGCTTGGCGAAATAGCCGCGCATCTTGGCTTCGCCGACATGCTCGAACATACCGATCGAGGCGATCTTATCGTAGCTCTCCTGCCCGTCGAGATCGCGGTAGTCGAGGAGGCGCACGCGCACGCGGTTGCCGAGCCCCTTTTGCTCGATCAGCCTGGAGACGTGGGCGTGCTGGTTCTTCGACAGCGTGATGCCGGTCGCCTCGACGCCGTAATTCTCCGCCGCCCAAATGAGGAGCCCGCCCCAACCGGCGCCGATGTCGAGGAAGCGCTCGCCGGATTTCAGATCGAGCTTCCTGCAGATGAGATCGAGCTTTGCCGCCTGGGCATCGGCCAAGGACAGCTCGGGCAGGAGATAGTAGGCACAGGAATAGACCCGGCGCGGATCGAGCCACAGCGCGTAGAAATCGTCGGAGACATCGTAATGGAACTGGATCTGTGCGGCGTCCTTGGCTCGCGTGTGGTGCAGGTAGGAGCCGATACGCAGCATCAGCCGCGTCCAGATCGACGGCGGCGGGCCGACGACCGACGACGGCATCATGCTGGCGGCGACATCCATGGCGTCGCGCATCGTGCCCTCGATGCCGACGCGCCCCTCGACGAAGCCTTCGCCGATGACGCCGACGCGCCCGAGCGCCAGCGACGCCAGGTCGCGATGGTCATTGAGCTTGAGTTTCACCTTGGCGGCCGCCGGTCCCACCCATTCGCCGCTGGGCAATCCCAGCGACAGCGGCACACTCGCCTCAGCGATCCTCGACTCGATCAAACTGACTAGCCTCGTCATGCGGACTGCCCCCAAATGACAGACTGGGCATCGCCTCACGTTCGACCGGCATCTCCGGATACCGGTCGCCCGCGCCAGCCGGGCCGCCGTAGTGGCGGAGCGCTGAACACGCCATGCCAAAACCTCACCTAACCGAAAGATGGCGCGGACCAAGCCTGCGGCAAGTGGTGGAACCATCTAAAACAATTGATGATTCGACAGTGTTGCCGCAAGGTCAATGGCGTTCCGCACTCCGGCTTGGCAGCAGCTGCCCGGCATCCGGTGCATGTCTGCATATTCCTTAGGCAAACCTTGCGGCAACGAGCCGGTTTCCCTGCGCGATGCGCGACGTCGCATTGCAGCGCAGACATCATCGCTGGACCGGCGAGGAACTGAGATCATTGCTGGAATAAGCTTTGCGCGCCATGTTGTCGAATGCCAGCTCCACAGCCGAGACCAAGCGCAAAGATGTCCTGCAAAGGAGATATGCTCGGAATAACGATCGGCAGCGCAGCCGCTGCCGGTCTCACCTAGCGATCGACTGAGGGGGAACGCCGGTTCCGAATTGTGCATGCGTTTGATCTTTTTTCGTTGACTTTCGCGGTATTTGTCATATGGTTTGCCCGTCTTTCGCAATGCAATAGAGATTCCGCGAGTTCACCCGAATTCCTGCGATTGTACGCTCGGGGGCCGCGAAGACGGATCAAATGAGCTTCGACACACTCGGACTTTCCGACAAGGTATTGGCGGCCGTTGTCGCCGCTGGCTACACGCAACCCACTCCCATCCAGGAACAAGCGATTCCCGTCGTGCTTTCGGGCAGCGACGTCGTCGGGATTGCCCAAACGGGCACCGGCAAGACCGCTTCCTTTGTCCTGCCGATGTTGACCAAGCTGGAGCAGGGCCGCGCCAGGGCGCGCATGCCGCGCACGCTGATCCTCGAACCGACGCGCGAACTCGCCGCGCAGGTGGAGGAAAACTTCAACAAGTACGGCATCAACCAAAAGCTGTCGGTGGCTCTGCTCATCGGCGGCGTCTCGTTCGACGACCAGAACAAGAAGCTCGACCGCGGCGTCGACGTGCTGATCGCCACGCCAGGCCGTCTGCTCGACCATTTCGAGCGCGGCCGTCTGCTGTTGACCGGCGTCGAGATCCTGGTGATCGACGAAGCCGACCGGATGCTCGACATGGGCTTCATCCCGGACATCGAGCGCATCTGCAAGATGATCCCGGCGACGCGGCAGACGCTGATGTTCTCGGCCACCATGCCGGGCGAGATCGAGCGACTGGCCGCGACCTTCCTGCGCGATCCCGAGCGTATTTCGGTCGACCGCACCGCGACCGCGGCGATGACCGTGACGCAGCGGCTGGTTGCTGCCGGCCGGGAGGCGCACGAGAAGCGCGACGTGTTGCGCGACCTCATCCGCGGCGCCGAGGACCTGAAGAACGCCATCGTCTTCTGCAATCGCAAGCGCGACGTGCAGATCGTGTTCAAGAGCCTGGAAAAGCACGGCTTCAATGTCGGCGCTTTGCACGGCGACATGGACCAGCGGGCGCGCATGGCGATGCTCGACGGCTTCCGCGGCGATCGCATCACCGTGCTTGTGGCAAGCGACGTGGCGGCCCGCGGCCTCGACATTCCCGATGTCAGTCACGTGCTCAATTACGATGTGCCGATCCACGCCGAGGACTACATCCACCGCGTCGGCCGCACCGGCCGGGCGGGGCGTAGCGGCATGGCCATCACCATCGTCACCCCGATCGACAACAAACATCTGGCGGCGATTGAAAAGCTGCTCGGCCAGCAGATCGAGTGGATGGGAACGCCAGTCAGCGAAGCAGGCGAGGACGCGCCGCGGCGCAGCTTCTCCCGCGACGGCGGCCGCGATCGCAGCCGGGCTGGGTCTGGTCGCGACCACGCCCGTGACGGCGGCAGCCGCGAGCCGCGCGCGCGTGGCGGCCGTGGCCGGGATGGTGGACAGGAGCATGTCGCCTCCAGCAGCCACGACGGCACCGAGGTCGGCGCCGCTGCGCGTGAGGTCGGCGAGGAGCGGCCGTTGGCGGACGATCGGCGTCGCACCAGCAGCAAGCCGCCGGTCGAGCGGCAGGAGCGGCCCCAACGCCGCGCCGCACCGCAGGGCGCGCCAAAACCTGTTGCATCGACTGCGCCCAAGAGCCCGGCATCGGCCGGTTCCAAGCGTGGTTCGTCGGCCGGTCCGATCCGGCAGGGCGATCCGATGACGAGCCCGCCGCACGGTGGTACCGATCGTGCTGCCGAGCGTGGCCGGTCGGAGCGCCACGAGCACGATGGACCGGAGGTCGTCGGTCTCGGTGATCACGTGCCGGCCTTCCTCTTAAGGCCTGTCCGTCCGGCAAAGGCGGCGTCCTGATCGGGACGCCGCGACTTTCGGCTCATCCTGTCCACCGCATCGCGCGCGCAGCCAAGCCGTCCAGAGGCCTTTGATGGTTTCTGGGTTGCTTCGCTGATGTTGCCGATGTCGCCATGGGCATGCGTTAGAGCAGGATGCGTTCAGATGGAATCGCCCGGCGATCCATCGATGTGCTGAATCACTGCTCTATGAATAGTTGGAGAAGCGCCGATTCAGCTGTCACAGGTTGCCATGTGACAGCATCGCGCTCTGGTCGCCCACCGATCGGCCCGAACCGCCTCAGCCGTATTTGTGCACGAGTTCGACGATCGCCGGCACCAGCGTGGCGACCAGCAGCGCCGCCATCGTCCAATTGAACAGCCTCAGGCGCCACGGCTCCTTCAGCCAGCGCGAGACGATGCTGCCGAACACCGTCCAGGCAGAGGACGACAGGATGCCGAGCACGAAGATGATGCCGACAACCACGGCCATGCCGGCAGCATAGCTCATGCCTTTCGGCATATAGACGGCCATCACGCCGACCGCCATGACCCAGCCCTTGATATTGACCCACTGGAATGCCGCCGCGGCCAGGAACGACAGGGGTTTGCCAGTGGCAACCGGGCGCGGCAGGCCGTCGGGATGGTCGATGTCCGGCTCCGGCGCGTTGCCGTAGCTGGCGCGGGCCACGTGCCAGGCAAGCCACAGCATGTAAAGAATGCCGAGACTCGAGATCAGGTCGTGGATCCAGGGAAAGGCGGTGATGGTCGCGCCGAAGCCGGCGCCGATCAGCGCCACCATCACCGGAAAACCACAGATGACGCCGGCAATATGCGGCAGCGTGCGGCGAAAGCCGAAGTTCACGCCTGAGGTCATCAGCATGATGTTGTTGGGGCCGGGCGTGAACGACGCGGCCATGATGAAGACGACAAGCGCCACGATCTGTTCGGACATTGAGGAGTGCACGCGCCGGAGAACGTCGGGTCAGGGAAGACGACACATGTCGCCGCTCACACCCGACATTGCAAGCACAAACCGCGCGCGGCGCCTCCGGCGAAGCCCGTATCAAAGTTCAGGCAGGGCAGAAGTGCGCGAGATCGCCGCGTCCGGTCGGCAATCGCGCCAAAGCCGGGCGCTGCCGCCTCAGGCGGATTGCCAGCCCATTTCCCAGAAGTCGGCCTCCAGGCGACAGGCCGTGCCGAAGATTTCCGCCACTTCGTCGAAGCGCGCCGGCGCCATGAACCGGTCGGCCAGCGCTTCGAGGTGGGTCCGCGCCGCCGTCGCCACCTGCGAATAGCCCTCGCCGGCATATTCGCTGATCCACCCGGCATAGGGATTGGCGGCGAGGAGCGCGCCGGGCCGGACAGCGAGGCCGGTGGCGATCTCGTAGTAGCCGATGATGCAGGGAGCGAGCGCAACGTGCAGATCGAGCAGATCACCGGAAAAGCCGACATCGATCACATAGCGTGTATAGGCGGTAGTGGCGCGATGCTCAGGCATCTTCTCCACCGCCTCCGGGTCAAGCCCCCAGCCGCGACAATAGGTCAGGTGCAGGTCGAGTTCGCGCTCGAGGATGGCGGTAACGCCCTTCGCCGCGGCGCGCATGTCGGCGAGCCGCCGGCTCTTGTAGACGGCGAGCGCATGGGCGCGGGCGAACTGGATGAGGAACAGATAGTCCTGGATCAGGTAGGTCTTGAAGGCTGCGATCGGCAGCGAGCCGTCGCCCAGCGCATCGACGAACGGATGGGCGACGTAGCCCTGCCAGTCCGGGCCGCGCGCATCGCGCAGGCGGTCGAAAATATCCAAGTCCGTTCCCCGTCCGTCGAGCGTCGATAGCGAACACGGGTCCTGTGTAGGGCGTTTACGCCGCATCCGCAAACAAGACTCGGCTCGACGCGGACGGCGGACGCCTCAGCGGCTGGGGAACAGGTATCGCGCATCGAGCCGTTCGTTGCTGAGGTGCAGATCGCGGACGGCGGCAATGCCGCGATTGACCTCGAGCAGTTCCTTCAGGTCGTCGGGGGTGCGGTCGAGCCGTCCCGCCGGGATCGTCAACGCCGCGCCGTCCGAGCGCCCGACCCTGATAAACGGATACCGTTCGCTGTCGTGGACGACGGTAATCTCAGCGACCGACGTCCACGGCACCCGCCGCCGCCAGCCGACGATTGGCAGGTAATCGAAATGGTCGTCGTAGAGGCGCAGGGCGTCGGGCCGCAACAGCGGCGGCATCAGCATGATCGCCGCCATCGGCAGCGCCATCAACAGGATCGGAATGTAGTTGGCGAGATCGAATTCGGCCGATGGCCGGAACAGGAACGGCAACTCGGTCGAATGCTTGTGCGATCCGGCCATAACCAGGGTCAGCAACAGAAAGCCGACTGCGATCGACAGGTAGCGCGCATAATAGCGCCGCACGACCACTGTCGGCTCGACGAAGGCCTCCCTGGTCAGCGCCTGCCGGTCTCTCGGTTGCGCCCTCGGCGTCTCGGCCGAATTCGGACGAGCGCCTCGGCGCCCGAACGTCACTTGCCGACTATCCATCGCCACGCCCCCGGCCCCAAGCGTCACGGCACCCGCGGCCGCAGTTCCGCCGCAGGCTAGCCGAGCCCACTGGAGATCCGGTCAAGACATTCAGTCAATTTGTCTCAATGTGTCGGTTCGAGCGCCGCCGGATCGGCTGGCTTCAACTCGACGCTTTCGCCGCAGCCGCAGGCCGAGACTTCGTTGGGATTCTTGAACACGAAGCCGGAGGAGACCTTGCTGGTTTCGAAATCCATCACCGTGCCAAGCAGGAACATGGTCGCCTTGGGGTCGACGAACACCTTCACGCCGCGATCCTCGACCACGTCGTCCTTCGGGTCCGGCTCGCTGACATAGTCGAGCGTATACGACATGCCGGCGCAGCCGCCCTTCTCGATGCCGAGACGCAGGCCGAGGATCGGCTTGTCGGAATTGTCGATGATGTCCTTCACGCGCGTGGCTGCCGCGTCGGTCAGGCTAACGACCTTGAAGCCGGAGAAGAGACCCATATGGTCTTATCCTTTCAGGAGAACGCCCGTGGATGCCAATGCATCCCGCGGCGGTCAGAACCAGTTGAGCGCGACGCGCGCTTCGTCGGACATGCGGCTCTGATCCCACGGCGGATCGAACACGATGGCGACATTGACGCCGGAGACGCCATGCACGGCGGAGACGGCGTTCTCCACCCAGCCCGGCATCTCGCCGGCAACCGGGCAGCCGGGGGCCGTCAACGTCATGTCGATGGCGACGTTGCGGTCGTCGTCGATGTCGATCTTGTAGATCAGCCCGAGTTCGTAGATGTCAGCCGGGATCTCCGGATCGTAGACCGACTTCAGTGCGACGACGATGTCGTCGGTCAACCGGTCGAGTTCCTCGGCCGGAATCGAATCACCGCCGACGACCGGAGGCACGCTCGCCTCGGTGTCCGGTTCCGAATACTGCGGCTCTGTCACCATGCCATCCATCCGATCGGCCTTCTCGTCTCGTTCGATGCCCGTGCGCGATGTCGCTTACGATGTCCCACCTGCTCGGGCGGCTTACAGGAAGAACTCATGTGCCTTCTGCAGTCCCGCCACCAAGCGATCGACCTCTTCCACCGTATTGTAGAGGCCGAACGAGGCTCGACAGGTGGAGGTGACGCCGAAGCGGGACAACAGCGGCTGGGCACAATGGGTGCCCGCCCGGACCGCCACGCCGTAGCGATCGAGAATGGTCGCCACGTCATGCGCGTGGGCGCCCTGCATCTCGAACGCCACGATCGCCCCCTTGCCCGGCGCGCGGCCGAAGATGCGGATCGAGTTGATCTCGCCGAGGCGCCGTTCGGCATAGGCCCGCAACGCCTCTTCATGCGCGGCGATGCGTTGGCGGCCGAGTGAGTCCATATAGCGCAACGCGGCGGCAAGACCAGCCGCCTCGATGATCGGCGGCGTGCCGGCCTCGAACCGATGCGGCGGCGCGCCGTAGGTGACGGTGTCGAAGCTCACGTCGCGGATCATCTCGCCGCCGCCCAAGAACGGCGGCAGAGCGGCCAGCAGTTTGTAGCGGCCATACAGCACGCCAATGCCGGTCGGCCCATACAGCTTGTGACCGGTCATGCCGTAGAAGTCGACGCCCAGATCCTGCACGTCGAGCGGCAGGTGCACCGCGCCCTGGGCGCCGTCGACCACCACGGTTGCCCCGACCTTCTTGGCGATGCGGACGATGTCCTTCACCGGCGTTACCGTGCCGGTGACATTCGACATGTGAGTGATGGCGACAACCTTGGTCTTCTCCGTCACCAGCTTCTCGAATTCGTCGAGGAGGAACACACCATCGTCGTCGATGGGCGCCCACTTGATGACGATGCCTTTGCGCTCCCTGAGGAAGTGCCATGGCACGATGTTGGAGTGGTGTTCCATCACCGACAGCACGACTTCGTCGCCGGCCGCGAGGCCCAATCCGAGCGAGGCAGCGACGAGGTTCAGCGACTCGGTCACCGATTTGGTAAAGATGATCTCGTCGGTCGAGCCGGCATTGATGAACTGCCGGACCGTCTCGCGCGCGTCCTCATAGGCCTCGGTCGCCTCGTTGGCGAGGTAGTGCAGGCCGCGGTGCACGTTGGCGTATTTCGACGTCATGATCTCGACCATACGGTCGATGACGACCTGCGGCTTCTGCGCCGACGCGCCATTGTCAAGATAGGACAGCGGCTTGCCGTTGACGACGGTCGACAGGATCGGGAAATCCCGCCGGACCAGATTGACGTCGTAGGGCGCAGCGACCGATGTCTGGGCAGAAATGTTCATCACGCCTTCCCCTTCGCCGGAGATCCGTGCGGGAGCGCCAAGGCCCGACCGGCGAGCCAGACGTCGATGGCGGCATCGAGCCCCTCGCGCAGCGACTGTTCCGCCGCGGCGAGCACGCCGTTTCCCACCCGGTCGACCACCTCGCCGACGAAGGAGCGGATGAGCAGCGCCTCGGCCTCCGGCCGGGGCAGCCCACGCGACATCAGGTAGAACACCGGCATCTCGTCGATGGCGCCGCAGGTGGCGCCATGGCCGCAGGCGACGTCGTCGGCAAAGATCTCCAATTCCGGCTTGTTGGCCATCTCCGCCTCGCCGGACAGCAGCAAAGCGTTGGACGCCATGCGGCCGTCGGTCTTCTGCGCGCCGGGCCGGACGATGACCTTGCCCTGGAACACGCCGGAGGCCTCGCCGTCGATGACATGGCGGTAGAGTTCGCGGCTCTCGCAGGCCAGCCCGACATGCTCGACGATCAGCGTCGTGTCGGCATGCATGCGATCCTTGAGCAGAACCGCGCCCGACAAGTCGAGGGTCGAATGATCGCCGTCGAAGCGGATGAAGAACTGCCGGCGCGACAGATCGCCGGAGGAGGCGAGCCCGAAGGAGGCGAGCCTGGCGTTGGAACCGATCGAGGCGGTGAGCGTCGAGATGGCGAGCGCCGCCGGATCATCGGACTTGACCGCCACATGCTCCAGTTCGGCGCCATCGCCGACGACGACCTGCAGCACGTCGGAGCGCTGGTGGCCGGCATCGCCGGCAACGAAGCGTTCGATCAGGCCGAGCTTCGAACCGCTGCCGAGGATGACGATCCCGCGCGAATGCACCGAGACGGCGTGGCTGGGCGTCACCACGTGCACGATCTCGACCGGCGTCGAGATCTCGGCACCGTCGGCGACATCGAGGACGACGCCGTCGCGCATGAACGCGGTGTTGAGCGCCAGGGCCGCGTCTTCCTTGGCGATATCGAGGCCGGCAAGGATCGCCAGCACATCCGCACGGCCGGCGTCGAGCCCGGCGGCGAGCGACGTGACGCTGAGGCCGTCCGGCAAGCCGGCAAGATCGCTGATCTCGGGATGGAAGTGGCCGTCGACGACGTAAAGGCGGATGGCGCCATCGACGTCACGCGGCCGCGCAGCGATTTCGGCCAGCGCGGTGGCGCCGGCGCGGTGGGCCAGCGGCGCCGCCTCGGCGACCCTGGCCTTCAGATCGGTGTATTTCCACGCTTCGATGCGACGATGCGGCAGCCCGATGCGCGCGAATTGCGCGAATGCCGCCTCGCGCAGGTCGCGCACCGCGACGCTGCCGGGCAGATCGCCGACAGCCTCCCCGAACTGGCGGGAGAGGCTGATCTCGGCCGAGGTTTTCAGAACCGAATGGCTGGTCATGGTCTCCCCTCAGGCCGCCGCCTCGTTGAAGTCGGCATAGCCCTTGGCCTCGAGTTCGAGCGCCAGTTCCGGCCCGCCGGAGCGGGCGATGCGACCGCCGGACAGCACGTGCACGAAGTCCGGCTTGATGTAGTCGAGCAGGCGCTGATAGTGCGTGATGATGATGAAGGCGCGCTCGGGCGAGCGCAGCGCGTTGACGCCGTCGGCCACGATCCGGAGCGCGTCGATATCGAGACCGGAGTCGCTCTCGTCGAGGATGCAGATCTTCGGCTGCAGCACCGCCATCTGCAGGATATCGTTGCGCTTCTTTTCGCCGCCGGAGAACCCGACGTTGACGGCACGCCGCAGCATTTCCTGGCCGATCTTCAACAGCGAAGCCTTCTCGCGCACCAGCCGCAAGAAGTCGGGCGTCGAAATCTCGGTCTCACCACGGGCCTTGCGCTGGGCGTTCACCGCGGTCTTCAGGAACGTCATATTGGCGACACCGGGGATCTCGACCGGATACTGGAAGGCGAGGAACAGGCCGCGCGCGGCGCGCTCGTTGGGCTCCAAACCGAGGAGGTCGTCGCCATCGAGCCTCACCTCGCCATCGGTCACCTCGTAATCGTCCTTGCCGGCAAGAATATAGGCGAGCGTCGACTTGCCGGCGCCGTTCGGGCCCATGATGGCATGCACCTCGCCCGGATTTACGTCGAGCGACAGACCCTTCAGGATCTCACGGCCTTCGTCGGCGATGCGGGCATGCAGGTTGGAGATGGAAAGCATCAGGACCACCTAGATCGTCGCGCCCCTCGGCGCGGTAAAAGTTTCATCGATGACGTTGCCGGTGTTCAGCACGTCCGCTGGCTCGAAAATGATGACCTCGGCCTGTTCGTCCGCAGCGGTGCGGTGTTCGACCCCGCGCGGCACGACGACGCACTCGCCGGCTGCCAGTTCCATCGTGTGATCGCGGAATTCGACGCGAAAGCGGCCCTTCCACACCAGGAAGAACTCGTCCTCGAATTCGTGATGGTGCCAGGGAAACACGCCTTGCACCTTGACCAGCTTCACTTCCTGACCGTTCAGAGCGGCGACGGTCTTCGGCCGCCATTGCTCGGAAAAGGCGGCGAAGCGGTCGTCGAGATTGATCTTGGCGATCATCCGACGCTCCCTTCGAGCGATATGCTGATCAGCTTCTGCGCCTCGATGGCAAATTCCATCGGCAGATGCTGCAACACGTCCTTGACGAAACCGTTGACGATCAGCGCCACCGCCTCCTCCGCCGACAGGCCACGGCTGACGCAATAGAACAGCTGGTCATCCGAGATCTTCGACGTCGTCGCCTCGTGCTCGACGACGGCCGACGCGTTCTTGGTCTCGATGTAGGGCACCGTGTGGGCGCCGCAGGTCTGGCCGACGAGCAAGCTGTCGCAATTGGTGAAATTGCGAGCACCCGACGCCCGCCGGTTGACCGAGACAAGACCGCGATAGGTGTTGTTCGAATGGCCGGCGGAAATGCCCTTGGAGATGATCCGGCTCGAGGTGTTCTTGCCCAGATGGATCATCTTGGTGCCCGAATCCACCTGCTGGTAGCCGTTCGACACGGCAATCGAGTAGAACTCGCCCTGCGAATTGTCGCCGCGCAGGATGCAGCTCGGATATTTCCAGGTGATGGCGGACCCGGTCTCGACCTGCGTCCAGGAGATCTTCGAGCGGGCGCCGCGGCAGTCGCCTCGCTTGGTGACGAAATTATAGATGCCGCCCTTGCCGTCCTTGTCGCCCGGATACCAGTTCTGCACGGTCGAATATTTGATCTCGGCGTCTTCCATGGCGACGAGTTCGACGACCGCGGCGTGCAGCTGGTTCTCGTCGCGCTGCGGCGCCGTGCAGCCTTCCAGATAGGAGACGTAGGCACCCTTCTCGGCAATGATCAGCGTCCGCTCGAACTGGCCGGTCTTCTTTTCGTTGATGCGGAAGTAGGTCGACAGTTCCATCGGGCAGCGAACACCCTCTGGAATGTAGACGAACGAGCCATCGGTGAAGACCGCGGAGTTGAGCGTGGCGTAATAGTTGTCAGTGACGGGGACAACCGAACCGAGGTACTTCCTGACGAGCTCCGGATGCTCCTTCAGCGCCTCGGAGATCGAACAGAAGATCACGCCATGCTTGGCGAGCTCGCTGCGAAAGGTGGTGACCACCGAGACCGAATCGAATACCGCGTCGACCGCCACATTCGAGCCCGACGGCGTCTCCAGCCCGGCGCCTTCGACGCCAGCCAGGATCGCCCGCTCGCGCAACGGGATGCCGAGCTTCTCGTAGACTTTTAAGAGCTCCGGATCGACGTCGTCCAGGCTCTTCGGCCCCGGCGTCGACTTCGGCGCAGCGTAATAATGGATCTCCTGGAAATCGATCTCGGGATAGTCGACCTTGGCCCAAGTCGGCCTTTCCATGGTCAACCAGCGGCGATAGGCGTCGAGCCGCCAGTCGAGCATCCACTGAGGCTCGCCCTTTTTCGCCGAAATCAATCGGATGATGTCTTCGGAGAGCCCCTTCGGAGCGATATCGCTCGCGATCAGGGTCTCGAAACCATATTTGTACTGGTCGACGTCGATCGCCCGAACCTGGTCGACCGTCTCCTTTACCGCAGCCATATGCTCTTTCCCCAAGTCGCGGTTTCAAGGACCGCCGGATCAAGATGTACGTGAATATAGGGCCTGAGCCAAGGAATTGCCAGAGCGGAGGGCGCGTGAGAGATTTTCTACGGCAAGCCCGACCCCGGTCAATCTGATGTAGAATACGGATCCGGTCGCGCTGGCCGGGAGCGATACCAATTTCGACTAAGTCGGATGGAGGAATTGCGATGATCCTACGTTCAATCCTGGCAGCAGGCCTAGCCCTCGCCATGACCCTGCCGGCCGCAGCCATGCCCCTGGCATATCCCGTCGGCGCCGCGCCGAGCATCGCCGTTATCCTTGCCGAAGCCACGCAGTGCCACCGGCACGAATGGGTCGGCCCGGGCGGCATCTGCGAGCCCTATGCCCGCGGCAAGCGTTGCCCGCCCGGCTATCGTCGTGGCGTCTGGGATGGAACGGGCTACCGCTGCAGTCCGCTTGGCCGGATCCCGCACACGCACAAGACGTTCTGACGCCGGCAGCCGGGTGCTTTTGGATGGAACGCCCAAGGCGATCCACCGATCAACAGACTGACTGCTCTATCAAAAGCTGCGGAAGCGCCAATTCCGCTGTCACATGTTCCATGCGACAGCATCGCGCCTTGACTGGCCGGCGAGGGTCACCCGCGCTGGCCGTCTGCCCTATCGCTGCCTGAGCGATCGCATCACCCGTCCCCAGGCCGCGATCATGCGGTCGATATCGGCGTCGGACGTCGCAGCGCCGATGGACATGCGCAAGCCGCCGCGCACGAGGTCGCCTTCGACGCCCATCGCCTTCAAGACATGCGAGGCGGCGACCTTGCCGGACGAACAGGCCGACCCGGACGACAGGGCGATGCTAGCGAGATCGAAGGCGATCACCGCCGTTTCCGCCGCAACCCCCAGCACGGCAAGCGCCAGCGTATTCGGCAGGCGGACTGCGTCGGCGGAAAACACCACCGCGTCCGGCGTCTGGGCGACGAGCGCCGCCTCAAGCCGATCGCGGCGACGGGCGACCGCAGCCATCTCAGCCACTTCGGCCGCGGCCACGCGGGCGGCGGCGGCAAAGCCGGCGATGGCGGCCACCGGCTCGGTGCCGGCGCGGCGCCAGCCTTCCTGGCCGCCGCCGACGATCAACGGCAGCGGCTCGAAGCCGCCGAGGGTGATCAGCGCGCCCATTCCCTGCAGGCCGCCGAGCTTGTGGGCCGACAGCGCGAGCGAATCGACATCGAGGGCACCGGCGTCGACCGGGATCCGCCCAGCCGCCTGCACCGCGTCGCAATGAATGACGCCGCCGTACTCGTGCGTCAGCTTGGCCGCCGCGGCGACCGGCTGGATGACGCCGGTCTCGTTGTTGGCGAGTTGGATGGCCACGAGCGCCGTGCCGCCCGCCGCCGCCACATCGGCCAATTGCCGGCGGAGATCGTCGAGGTCGACGACGCCCTGGGCATCCACCGCGATGCAGCCCAGCTTTTCAGCCAGGAAACGGCCGCCGCGCAAGACCGACGGGTGCTCGACCGCTGAGACCAGCAGCCTGGCGATCTCGACCTCGCGGCCGAGACGGCGGATGACGGGCGATAACGCCATGACGTTGGCCTCCGTCGCGCCGCTGGTGAATATCAGCCCGCTTGGGCGAGCGCCGACGAGCGCGGCGACGTCGGACCGCGCCGCCTCGACCAGCTTGCGCGCCTCGCGCCCCTCGGCATGCACCGAAGAGGCATTGCCGGTCGTATCCAGCGCGGCGACAACGGCGGCACGCGCCTCGGGCCGCAAGGGCGCCGTGGCATTATGGTCGAGATAGAGACGCAGCTTGGGCATCGGGTTCGATCGGGCTCATGTCGGCGAAGGCACTCGCAGAGTGCGCTCGAAGTGCACATCGCCACGCCGCCGTCAACTGCGGCGCCCATCTTTGCCGCCCCGCCGTTGCGGAGCGGACCGCGCGGGCCGTCCGCCATCGGGTCCTCGGAGGACGAAATTGGTCATCAGCACGGAGGTCGCCCGCGCGGGCAGCGCGGCGACGACGGCTGCCCATGCTCAGGGCCCGGCCTATTCTCGCTCGCCGGGCGCCTAGACGCGGCACGGCGCGATGCGGTTTCCGCATCGAATCGCCATCCGTTACGAAATGCTTGAAATCGCCTCCCCCGATCGTGCTAACAGAAGATCGCGTCGGCGACCCAGCGTTGTCGGCAGAGAAATTCCGGCGATACCGCAGGACTGCCGGCAACATCGGCGAAGGCATTTCGGGCGAACGCCCGCTTCGGCGAGATGACCGCAGCAATTCAAGACGAGGACGGCGAGACCCATGCCTGAGGTGATCTTCAACGGACCAGCTGGACGCATCGAAGGTCGATATCAACCGGCCAAGGTGCGCAATGCACCGATCGCGCTGATCCTGCATCCGCATCCGCAGTTCGGCGGCACGATGAACAATCAGATCAGCTACCAGCTGTTCTACCTGTTCTCGAAGCGCGGCTTTGCCTGCCTGCGCTTCAATTTTCGCGGCGTCGGCCGCAGTCAGGGCGACTTCGATCACGGCGCCGGCGAATTGTCGGATGCCGCGGCGGCGCTCGACTGGGCGCAGACCATCCATCCGGATGCCAGATCCTGCTGGATCGCCGGCTTCGACTTCGGCGCCTGGGTCGGCATGCAGCTGCTTATGCGCCGGCCGGAGATCGAGGGATTCATCTCCATCGCGCCGCTGGCCAACCTGCACGACTTTTCCTTCCTCGCCCCCTGCCCGTCCTCCGGCCTCATCATCCACGGCGACGTCGACAAGGTGGCGCCGGCCAAGGACATCCAGAACCTCGTCGATAAGCTGAAGACGCAGAAGGGCATCATCATCGAGCAGAAGATCGTCGAGGGCGCCAACCATTTCTTCGAGAACAAGGTCGACGAGTTGATCGGCGAATGCGAGGGCTACGTCGACCGGCGGCTGGCGAGGACCGACGCGGCATGAGGGTCTGATGGCACTGAAGATCGTGGTCGCCGGAGCAACCGGCTGGGTCGGCAAGGCGCTGGTCGCGGCGATCGCCGCGAGCGAGGATTTCGTGCTGGTCGGCGCGGTGGCGCGCACCGCGGCCGGCGAGGATGCCGGCGAGGCGGTCGGCATCGCGCCCCTGGGCGTCACCATCTCGGCGAGCCTCGAGGAAGCACTGCAAGCCCCCTCCGACGTCGTCATCGACTATACCAAGCCGCACGTGGTGAAGGACCATGCGCTCGCCGCCCTGTCGGCCGGGCGGCATGTGGTGATCGGCACCTCCGGCCTCGGTGCCGACGACTATGCCGAGATCGACGCGGAGGCCAAGTCGGCGGGCAAGGGCGTCATCGCCGCCGGCAATTTCTCCATCACCGCCACGCTGTTGAAGCGCTTCGCGCTGGAAGCGGCCAAATACGTCGCCGACGTCGAGATCATCGACTATGCCTCGGCAAAGAAGCCGGATACGCCGTCCGGCACCGGCCGGGAGCTGGCCGAGGCCCTTTCCGCCGTCCGTCAGCCCGGCACGTCGAAGCCGGTTGCGGAACTGTCGGGGCTGAAGGCGACGCGCGGCGCGACGATCGCCCACCCGACGTCGATCCAGGTGCACTCGGTCAGGATGCCGTCGTTCGTGCTGTCCTGCGAGGCGATCTTCGGCGCCGAGGACGAGCGGCTCACCATCCGCCACGACGCCGGCTCATCCGCCGCCCCCTATGTCGCCGGCACTTTGCTGGCGGTCCGCAAGGTGGTCGAGCGGGTCGGCGTGACGCGCGGGCTCGACGGACTGCTATAGGACCTCAGCGGCAGAGCTGCACGGGCTGTCAGGGGATGAATTTTCCCCGGCGGGGTGCTACAAGCCCGCTCTCGCCGTTTCCCGGAAAGTCCTGTCATGGCCGCCTTCAAGTCCGATTTCCTCAACGTCCTCAACGAGCGTGGCTTCATCCACCAGATCTCCGACGCCGAAGCCCTCGATCAGGCGGCCGCTTCCGGCAGGCTCACGGCCTATGTCGGCTACGACGCCACGGCGACCAGCCTGCACATCGGCAATCTGATTTCCGTGACGATGCTGCACTGGTTCCAACAGACCGGACACAAGCCCATCGCGCTGATGGGCGGCGGCACCACCATGGTTGGCGACCCTTCCGGCAAGGACGAGAGCCGCAAGCTGCTGACCTCCGAAACGATCAATTCCAACATCCAGTCGATCAGATCAGTGTTCTCGCGGTTCCTGCAGTTCGGCGACGGCGGCAACGACGCCATCATGGTCAACAACGCCGACTGGCTCTTGGATCTCAACTATGTGTCGTTCCTGCGCGACTACGGCCGGCATTTCTCGGTCAACCGCATGCTGAGCTTCGACTCGGTCAGGCTTCGCCTCGACCGCGAGCAGCCCTTATCGTTCCTCGAATTCAACTACATGATCCTGCAGGCCTACGACTTCCTGGAACTCAACCGGCGGCACGGCTGCGTGTTGCAGATGGGCGGCTCGGACCAGTGGGGCAATATCGTCAACGGCATCGATCTCGGCCGTCGCGTCGACGAGGTCAGCCTGTTCGCGCTGACGACGCCGCTCCTGACCACGTCGTCCGGCGCCAAGATGGGCAAGACCGCGTCGGGTGCCGTGTGGCTCAACGCCGACATGTTCAGCCCCTACGATTACTGGCAGTTCTGGCGTAACACCGAGGACGCCGACGTCGAGCGGTTCCTGAAACTGTTCACCCGGCTGTCCCTAAGCGAAATCGCCAAGCTGGCGGCGCTCGGCGGCGCCGAGATCAACGAGGCGAAGAAAGTGCTGGCGACCGAGGCATGCGCCATCCTGCACGGCCGCGCGGCGGCACAGGAGGCGGCGGAGACGGCGCGCAAGACCTTCGAGGAAGGCGCGCTTGCCGAAGGCCTGCCGACGTACGAGAAGCCGCGCGGCACATACGGCCTCCTCTCGTTGATTGTCGAAGCCGGATTTGCCGCCTCGAACGGCGAGGTCAGGCGTGCCATTGCCAACAACGCGATCCAGGTTGACGGTCAGACGATCTCTGATCCTAACTACCAGGTTGTAGTCGACGACATCACCAAGGTTAACATATCAAAGAAGAAAGCGTTCCTCGTCAGACCGATATGACGTCAGCGTCTCGCAATGCCGATGCAATCTGCCGCCATCCGCTCGTCGTCCTTGTGCGCCAATGCTTTCGTCGTCATTGCGAGCAGAGCGAAGCAATCCAGATAAACAAGAAAAGACTCTGGATTGCTTCGCTCTGCTCGCAATGACGGAAACGGCGCGCCGGACGGCCTGTGGCCATCGAACGAGCCGATCAGGTCACCTCCCCCTGCTCACCTGCCGCTATTGCTGCTCGGCGGCGTCCTGCCGACGGCTGTCGTCGACCTGGAACTCGAAAATCTTGCGGAAAATCCCTGGCGCGATGGCGGAGATCGGGTTGATCTGCAACACCGGATCGTCGACCGAGCCGGCAATCTTGAAGGTGATGCCGACGAGCCCCTCGTTGCGGCCGGCGCCGGCGATCTCGCCGAGGATCGGAATGCGGCCGATGAGATTGTTGACGATGTAGATCGGGATGAAGGTCCCTTTGAGCTGCATTTTCTGATTGTTGAGGTCGATCTGCCCCGAGGTGGTGGCGCCCGTCGCCTGACCGCGGGCCACGCCGTCGGTCACCGTGATCACGCCTTTGCGCAGCATATAGCGGGTGGCAAACTGGTCGAACATGGCATCGTCGGCCAGCGCCGCCTTGCGGATCGACACGGTGCGCGTGCCGTCGGGGGCGACCGAGGCGGCGACCTGGGATTTGCCCTCGCCCTGCAGCTTGAAGCCGTGGATCCGGAGCGCCCCTTCCGCCTCGCCCGGCGCACCGAGCATCGCCGACAAGGTGAACGTGCCGCCATGCATGCGGTCGTAGAGGTCGAGGAAGGCGAGCACGGCGCCGGCGTCATCCGACGACAGTTTCAGGCTGCGCTTGGCATCCTGCGGCTTGATCTCGATCGTCATCGGCTCGCCGCCGGGCGTCGTGGCCGTCAGCGCCAGCTTCGTCACCGTGCCGGAATGCATCACGAGGTCGATGCCGGCGTCGCCGAAGACGGTATCGTTGAAGCCGATGAGCCGGCCGACATGCGCCTTCACCACATAGTCGGTGGCCTTCGCCTTGTCGGTCTCGCCCGGCGTCTCGCCCGAGTGCTTCATCATCTGGATGAGCCCGCGGGCGTCGAAACTCGCCGCATCGAAATTGACCGCCAGCGACTGGTCCGGCAGGCGCTGCAGCTTCAGCTTGGCGTCGTCGCCCTTGCGCAGCGCGAAGCGAACGAAATCGGCGGAAGCCGGCTTGTGGTCGCGATCGAGATCGATGCGGCCCTTGATCTGCACGCCTTCCGACTCGATGGTGAAGTTTTCCAGCCGCGCCGACTTGTCGTCGTCGATGTAGTCGAGCGATGCCTTGGCGGGAACGCCGGCGCCCTTGGTCCAGCCGAAGGGCGCCAGAGTCAGGCGGGCGGGCGTCAGGTCGATGTCGAAGTGGCGGGACTTCTCGTTGCCGGGCGACTGCACGATGGCGATCTGAATCGGTCCCGTCAGCACCTTCGACAGATCGAGCCCCATGCGCTGACGCGCCGCGTCGTCGAGCGTCATCTTGAAATTGCGCTTTTCGGCGAGGTTGCCCTTCACCCGCGGCTCGCGGATGTTCACGTCGGTCGCGATGCCGTCGATCTTGGCCTTGCCGGTCACCGCAGTCACGTTGGGGTCGGCGACGACCATGACGTTGGCTTCCTGGAACTTCCGCCCCATGATCGGATTGGGGCTGCCGAAGCGGTCGAGGATGGCCTCGACATGGAACTCGATGTCTTCCGGCTTGACCGGGTCTTCCAGGATCAGGTCGACCTTGCCACGCACGTCGGCAGTTCCAGCCAGTCCGTCGGGTTTGATGCCGGAATCGTCGAGCACGGCCAGCGGTTCGGAGTTGACGATCTCGCCGACGGCGGAATTGTCGCCGACGATGTGGAATTCGACGTGCCCCTTGGGGTTGCGCTGGAAGATGTTGTCGATGGAGAACTTCACCCCGGTCAGGTCGGGCTTCTTCGGCGCCTTGGTCGCCGCCTGTCCGTTGTCGGCCACAGCTTCGAGTCGGCGATCCTTCGAAAAGAACGAGCCGTCGAGGTTGATGGCGTCGGGCAGATCGCCGAAGGTGTGGACGGCGCCGCCCTGAAAGCGGCCGCTGAGCGTCACCGAAGTCGTCGGCAGCTGCAGCGGATCGGTGAACATCGGCAGGTCGAGCTTGATCGAGGCGTCGGTCAGGCGACCGCCGACCACCTGCTTGACGAACCAGTTACGCGCGCCGGCGGCGATGAACGACGGCCAGGCACGCCGGATCATCGTCCAGTCCGCCGGCAGAAGCTGGAAATCGAGCATGATCTGCGGCTTGTCGCGGGCGAGGTCGATCATGCCGCCGCCGGTCAACCCGGTTCCGCCGAAACGCGCATCGATCCGGTCGAAGACGAGTTGCTTCTTCGCCAAATCAAGACCACCGGCAACGGTCAGCGCATCGACCGGCAGCGGCTCGCCGCCGGCGTCGCGCGGCGCCAGCACCGCCTTGTCGAGCCCGAGATCGAACCGCCAGACGGCGCCGGTCGGCTCGGCTCCCTCGGCCGGCGGCACGATCCGGCCCTTGGCATAGACCGTGGTCGGACCGGTCGAGGCGCCGGCGTGTTCGACGACGAACACGTCTTCCGCCGGATTCCAGGAAACCAGGATGTCGCCGTCGTCGATCTGCATCTCGTCTTCGGGGTATTTGCCGAAGTGGAACTGCCCGGCGCCGAGTTGCAGGTCGAGACGGAACGCGGTCAGCGCGCCGGCATCGTCGAGGCGGGCTTCCATGACCGGATAAGCCGGGATGTTGAGCACGATGTCGGGCGGCAACTGGCCGATCAGGTCTTTCACCGTGACGTCGCTTGCCTCGAACACCAGGCGCGTGCCCTTGCCGTCGTCGGCGCGCATCTGCCGGTAGCGCATGCCCCAGCGGCCGATCTCGCCGCGAGCGGAGAAATTGAGGTCGACCGCGCCCGCCGCATCGATATGACCGGCAATCTCGATGTCGGGAATGGTGACCCGCACGGTCTGTCCGGCATCGCCCGGACGCGCCACCTCGATCGAGCCGCCGCGCACGTCGATCGACGACAGGCCCTCCGAGCGGGCGTGGTCGACACTGTCCCGCAGGCTGCGGGCTACCGTTTCGATCAACCGGAAGGCGGCCGGCCGGTGCGTAGCCGTGGTCGCGTCAGCAGCAGCGGTCTGGGTACCGGGTGCCAGGGTGTCCGGCTTGGCGTCGGGTCCGGACTTCGGCGACTGCCGGTCGGACTTGGCGCCGGCGGCCTCGAGACGCGCCACGTCGGCCGATATTCGCGGTCCGCTCAGCTCGAGCGCTACCGGCTTCACCGCGCCCCACAGCATCGGCAGGCTGCGCAGCTCGATCGTCGCGGTCGGGATCGAAATCGTCAGGCCGCCGGCCTCGTCGGCGACTTCGATGCGCTGCAGCCGGACGACAGGACCGTAGTTGGCCCAGGACCAGCCGAGTTCGGCCGCACCGACGCTGGCATGCCGACCGGCACCGATGGTGTCGGACAGCACCTGGGCGGCCATCCTGGCGATCTGGTCGACTTCCAGCGGACCGGTCGACAGCCGCCAGATCAACGCCGCAAGGGCAAGCACCGCGATGAACACCAGCGTCGCCAGCGTACCGGCGCACAACCGCACGAACCGCCAATGTCTGCGGCGGCGCGGCCGTAGCAGGACTTCATGTACCGGAGCCATCAAGCGTCGTCTTCGTTCCGTTCCGACCGGACGCCGTCACGGCGCTCCGCAACCTCACCCCATCTCCCGTATCCCCGTCGCCGAGCGGCGGTCCGGCCGACTCGTCGCCCGGTTTGCCGACGCAGCAATAGCGACACTACCGGGCCGCGGCCACAGCGTAAACGACCAGCCGACACTTCTACCCGATTGCGCCCGACAAAGCCCGCCGACACCGTCCGCCGATGGCCGCCATGCTTATCGATCAAATCGTTACGACTGGGGCGCGGGCGCCACGCCTTGACCGATGCCTGAAGTGGTCCACAACTAGGCCTTCTTCGGATAGTCAGCATCGAAACACGACGAAAGGAAGGCATCATGATGCTCGAGCCCGGCAGTCCCGCCCCTGCCATCGACCTCGCCACCGACAGCGGCCGCTTCCGCCTCGCCGACTACGCCGGCAAGACGGTCGTGGTCTATTTCTATCCCAAGGACGATACGTCCGGCTGCACACTCGAGGCCAAGGACTTCACCACGCTCAGTTCGGAGTTCGAGCGGCTTGGCGTTCCCGTGGTCGGCATTTCGCCGGACGGGGAGAAGAGCCACGCCAAGTTTCGCGCCAAGCATGGGCTCGCCGTGCAGCTCGCCAGCGATCCGGACCAAGCCGTCGCCAATGCCTACGGCGTGTGGAAGGAGAAATCCATGTATGGGCGCAAGTACATGGGCATCGAGCGGACGACATTCCTGATCGGTCCGGATGGGCGGATCGTCGAGATCTGGGAGAAGGTCAAGGTCACCGGCCATGCCGAGGCGGTGTTGAAGGCAGCGGGCCGCTAGAGGAGGCGTTCAAATGGAATCGCCCGGCGATCCGTCGATAAGCTGATTCACGGTTCTATCAGCGCTCGCGCCCGGCGCGTGCCGCGCCCTTCGCCTCTCTGGCGTGCCGTCGCAGCGGCGAGACCGCCGCTCGCCGGATGGCGGCGCGCCTCTAGCAGAAAATTAACCTTAATGCTCCGTAATCGCCTCGAGTAGCTGCCTCGCAGCGCCCCCGCCGGGACGTCGGCCATCGGCCGA
>JARLIU010000076.1 GCA_031291595.1 Ancalomicrobiaceae bacterium
TCCTTGAGCGCCTTGCGGCACGGCTCGACGGTGCGCTGGATCAGGTCGTCGACCAGAGCTTCGTATTTGGCGCGCGTCAACTTGAGCGCGAGATGCTTGGGTCCGCTCGCGTCGGCGGTGATGTAAGGCAGGTTGATGTCGGTCTGCACCGCCGAGGAGAGCTCGATCTTGGCCTTTTCGGCCGCTTCCTTCAGCCGCTGCAGCGCCAGTTTGTCGCCGCGCAGGTCGATCCCCTGCTCCTTCTTGAACTCGTCCGCCAGATAGCCGACGAGGCGCATGTCGAAATCCTCGCCGCCGAGGAAGGTGTCGCCGTTGGTCGACTTCACCTCGAACACGCCGTCGCCGATTTCCAGGATGGAAATATCGAAGGTGCCGCCGCCGAGGTCATAGACCGCGATGGTGCCGTTGTGCTTCTGGTCGAGACCGTAGGCGAGGGCCGCCGCCGTCGGCTCGTTGATGATGCGCAGCACCTCGAGGCCGGCGATCTTGCCGGCGTCCTTGGTGGCCTGACGCTGGGCGTCGTTGAAATAGGCGGGCACCGTGATGACCGCCTGGGTGACGGTGGCGCCGAGGAAGGCTTCCGCCGTCTCCTTCATCTTGGTCAAGACGAAGGCGGAGATCTGGGAAGGCGAATAGGGCTTGCCGTCGGCCTCGACCCAGGCGTCGCCGTTCGGACCGCGAGCGATCTTGTAGGGGACGAGGTGCTTGTCCTTTTCCACCATCGGATCTTCATAGCGGCGACCGATCAGGCGCTTGACCGCGAAGAAGGTGTGCTCGGGATTGGTGACGGCCTGGCGCTTGGCCGGCTGACCGATCAGCCGCTCGCCTTCGTCCGAAAAGGCGACGATCGACGGCGTGGTGCGGGCGCCTTCCGAATTCTCGATGACCTTGGTGTTCTTGCCGTCCATGACGGCAACGCAGGAGTTGGTCGTGCCGAGGTCGATACCAATGACTTTGCTCATAGTGCCTCTCTTTCCGGCAGATCGCCCGAACCCGCATTCGGCATTCGGCGAGGCGCTCGGCCTCTTCACGATCCCCAGATCTCGCGATTGTCCGGCATGACGCCGGAGACATGACGGACGGGCCCCAAGCGCACCCACCCGACCACTCGAAAGGTCCGGGGATGCGGGGCCGTTTCGGTGGCTATATAAGTGCCGGATTCCCGCGCCGCAAGCGCCGCTGTCACGGTGACGTGAAGGTTTCTGCCCGGCCGCTCGAGCTAATCGGCGCTTAACCATCCGGAGTGCCGCATCTGGCGCGCCGGCGGTCGCGATAATACTCGGAGGTGATCGGCCATGACGACCAAGATCGGTGAGCATCGTGGCGTGACGATCCAGCCGGGAGCCACGCTTTTTCCCGCGCGCCTCGACCGCGCCGAGCAGGAGCAGCTGTTGGCGGATCTGCGGGCGGCCATCGCCGAGGCGCCGCTGTTCCGGCCAGAAATGCCGAAGACCGGCAAGCCGTTCTCGGTCAGGATGACCAATCTCGGGCCTTTGGGCTGGGTGTCGGATCGGCTCGGCGGCTACCGCTACCAGCCGACCCACCCGACGACCGGCCAACCCTGGCCCAAGATGCCGCGGCTCCTCCTCGATCTCTGGGCCGAGGTTTGCGCCTATCCAGGTCCACCCGAGGCCTGCCTGGTCAATTTCTACGAGCCATCCGCCAAGATGGGGCTGCACCAGGATCGCGACGAGGCGGATTTCGCTGCACCGATCCTGTCGGTGTCGCTCGGCGACAGCTGCCGCTTCCGGCTCGGCGGCGCCGATCGCTCCGACCCGACGCGCTCGTTCGAGTTGAACTCGGGCGATGTCGTCGTGCTTGCCGGGCCGTCCCGCCTCGCCTTCCACGGCGTCGACCGGATCCTCGCCGGCACGTCGAGGCTGTTGCCGGAGGGCGGTCGCGTCAATCTGACGCTGCGGCGGGTGACGGGGATGGGGTGAGACGTCGGGCCGTCCGGCGAGGCAGGTCCGCAGCCTGCCGGCTTCAGCTTCAACGATGCTCGCCGTCGGCGCCGACAAGTCCGGCCGGCAGCCGCAAATCCACCTGCAACCCGCCGCCGGGACGTTCGCTCAAGGCGAGCGTGCCGCCGTAGCTGGAGACCAGATCGTCGACAATCGAGAGGCCGAGGCCGGAGCCCTGCACCGATTCGTCCAGCCGCAGACCGCGCAGCAGCACCGCCTCGCGGCGCGATTCCGGCACGCCCGGCCCGTCGTCGGCGACGGTGATCAGCGCCGCATCGCCATGTAGCTGTGCCGAGACGGTGACGACGCTGACGGCATATTTGCGGGCGTTGTCGAACAGATTGCCGAAAATCTCGTCGGCATCCTCGCGGTGCAGTGCCAGGCCGACATCGGCGGGAACGTCGATCTGCCAATCGATGTCGTCGCCGCGCGGCAGCCGCCACATCGCCCGGACCAGCCGGCCGGCGAGTTCGGCGAAGGCGACGCTGCCGGCATAGCGTTGGTAGGAGGCGATGCGGGCGCGCGCCAGCTGGCGCTCGACGAAGCGCGACATGCCGATCACTTCGCTCTCGATGGTCTCGGCGCTCGCCATCTCGCCGCGCTCGCGCAACGCGCGCGCCTCGGAGCCGATGACGGCAAGCGGCGTTTTCAGCCCATGCGCCAGATCGCCGGCGCGGGCGCGGGCCCGTTCGATGGTGCGGCCCTGCGCGTCGATGAGCGCGTTCACCTCTTCCACCAGCGGAATCACCTCGTCGGGAAAGGCGCCCGACAACCGCTCGGCCCGGCCGCGCCGGACCGCCTCGACCATCTCGCGCAGGCCGGAGAGCGGGCGCAGGCCGACGCTCACCTGCAGCCAGCCGGCGATGGCGAGAAACACCACGAGGGCGCTGAGAAAGGCCGCGGCTTCGAGGGCGAAATCCTCGGTCAGTTGGTCGATGTCGGCGCGATCGGCGGCGACGACCAGGCTGAAGGTGCGTTCGCCGCCCTCGGCGGCATGGCCGAGAGTGACCTGGCGGGCGATGGCAATGAGGCGCTGCTGGCGCGGCCCCTTCGCCTCGAACGCCTGGTCGCCGACGTCCTCGAGCTCCGTGCCGACCTCGGGCAGTGTCTGGTCCCACAGCGAGCGCGACCGCACTTTCGGCTTGCCTTTTTCGGCGATCTGCCAGTAGAGCCCGGATAGCGGCCGGTCGAAGCGCGGATCGGCAAGGTCCGACCGCACCTCTGGCGTATCGCCGTTGAGCACGAAACGTGCCGTCAACTGGTCGAGATGGCCGCGCAATTCGTAGACGACGCGCCGCTCGATGTGACGGTTGACCAGGATGACCATGGCCGAGCCGGCAATTGCCACCGCGATCGCGGAAAATACCACGGCAGCCACGATCAGGCGCAGCCTGAGCGACCCCGGCCCGAGACCCAGCGTGGTCGACGGCCGTCTGAGGTTCGACCGACCCGAGGGGACAGGCATCGCCGCGCTCCGCGCTATTCGACTGACACCAGATAGCCGTGGCCGCGACGGGTCTCGATCAGATTGGCGCCGATCTTGCGGCGGACCCGCCCGACCAGCACTTCCAGCGCGTTGGAATCCGGCTCGACGTCGTCGTGATAGATGTGCTCGACCAGTTCGACGCGGCTGACGACGCGACCGCGGTGGTGCAGCAGATAGGAGAGCAGGCGGTATTCGAGCGGCGACAGCGCGATCGGTTCGCCGTCGACGACGGCGCGGGCGCGGCTGGTGTCGAGCAGCAGCGGCCCGGCCTGCAGCACCGGCGAGGCGCGGCCGGCCGAGCGGCGGATCAACGCGCGACAGCGGGCGATCAGTTCCTCCATGCGAAAGGGTTTGACCAGATAGTCGTCGGCGCCGGCATCGATGCCTTCGACACGGTCGGTCCAGCTGGACCGGGCGGTCAGCACCAGGATGGGGAAGTTGCGTCCGGCGTCGCGCCAACGCTTCAACACCGTCAATCCGTCGAGTTTGGGCAGGCCGAGATCGAGCACCACGGCATCGAACTCCTCGGTGTCGCCGAGGAACCATGCCTCCTCGCCGTCGCCGGCCTCCTGCACGACATAGCCGGCTGCCTGCAGATGCGTTCTGAGATCGCGCCTGATCCGGTCTTCGTCTTCCACCACCAGGATGCGCATGGCATTTCGCCTTCCGTTATTTGACCTCGTCCTTGAGGACGACAGCGTGCGCCGCGTCGACGGTGAAGATACGATACCGACCTGCCTTCGTCAGCCAGGTCAATTCGTAGATCCAACGATTGCCGCGCTTGTAGATCTGGACGTCGACCAGCCGATCGTACTTGTGAACCTTGAGCGATTCGATGATTTCTTCGAGCGATCGGATCTCGCCGCGGGCCCGCGCCTTCAGCGCGTCCTCGTGGTCGGGCGAGACGACGTCGGGCATGGCGGTTCCGCCGGCGGCGAGCGCCATCAGCCCGGCCAAGGCCAGCCGTCTCGACAAGCTCGCGCGGACTGCCCGGTTCATTGCGCCAAAACCAATTCTTGCCGTCTTCGTCGCCGAAACACCCGTCGCGCCTCGGGCCAAGACTATAACCGCGCCAACCTGACAACAATCCAACCGGTAGCAGCCGAAAATGCGGCAGCCGACCTGTGTGGTAGCTTCCGCGCCTCACGGCGCGCCGAACCCGGCCAGCCAAAACACCCCGAAAGCGATGGTGAGGAGGGTGAGCGGCGCTCCGACCGCGAAATACGGCCAGAAGCCGACGGTGATGCCGTGTTGCCGCGCCCGCTGGGCGACGATCAGATTAGCCACCGAGCCGATCAGCGTGAAGTTGCCCGCGAGCGTCGAGGCCATGGCGACGACAAGCCAGCCGCGGGTCGGATCGCTCAGGTGCGTGACGAAAGGTTTGAGCACCAACACCGCCGGTACGTTGCTGACGATATTGGACAGGACCGCCGTCACGCCCGACAGCACCGGCACGCTGGCTAGATCAAGCCGACCGACGGCTGAAATCATCTGCGGCGTTAAGGCCGCTTTTTCCAGCCCGGCGACGACGACGAACAGGCCGATAAACATCACCAACAGCGGCCAGTCGATATCGAAATACACTTTCTCCGGCTTGACTCGTCGGGTGACCAGCAACAGCGCGCCGCCGAGGATCGCCACCTCGGCGATCGGTTGGCCGACGAAGAACAGCACGATCATTGCTGCCACGGTCAGAACCGACCGCCACAACAGCGGGGCATTGTGGCGGCTCGGCGGCGGTGCGGACGCCACCAGCCGCTGGCGCGTCAGGAATTCGGACGGATAGACGAGGGCGATAAGGACGATCGTCAGCAGCAGACCCACCGCGGCGACGGGCGCCAAGGTCCCGACGAACGTGCCGTAGGGAATGTGCGACAAGGTGCCGATGATCATGTTCTGCGGATTGCCGGTCACCGTCGCGACGCTGCCGGCGTTCGACGCCAACGCGACGGCAAGGAGATAGGGCACCGGATTGCGCTCCAGGCGCTGGACGACGTCGATGACCAACGGCGTCATGACCAGGCAGATCGTGTCGTTGACCAGAAAGGCAGACAGCGTTCCGGTCACCAGCACCACGGCGACCAGCAGCACGACGGGAAAGCGGGCGCGGGCGACGACGAAGCCATTGACCAGCCGGAAGAAACCGGAGAGGCGCAGGTTGGCGACGACGATCATCATGCCGAGAAGGAGGGTGATCGTCTCCATGTCGATCGACCGATAGGCCTCGTCGAGGCTTATGACGCCGCAGCCGACCATCAGGCTGGCGCCGAGCAAGGCCGCGCCGGCCCGGTCGAGCCGCCAGCCCGGCAATTTCCCCACCGCCATCACCAGATAGGTCACGGCAAAGATCAGGATGGCGGCGATCATCGGCAAGCACCTCGATTTGCGACGGGCTCACGGCGCAGCAACGTGCGATCGGGCACCGCCGATGAACCCGAATGCCCATTGTCGATCAAGTTGAATTTCGCGGCGGCCAACAGCACTTGGAATGGCCGCATGTTTCCATCATGATGCGGCGATGATGAAGTATGACGCAGAGAAACTTGAAATCGCGATTTCCACTCGTGGAGGTTCGGGCCGTTCACAGCGCTGGCAGTGGATGGTGGGCGAGCGGGGCAAAGGCCCGATCAAGAGCGGCAGTGTGACAGGTGTGCGAACCAAGGCCCTTGCCGAGGCTACAGACGCGATGAATGAGCTTGTCAGCAAGGCGCTGCAAGGCTGATAACGACGCCAACGTCAAACCGACCCGCTCCCCGGATGTCCTCCAGATAGACAGGCGGCGGCGTTTCATGCCAACCAGGCGATAGCTGCCGGGACAGGCGTCCGGGGGCACAAGCACGGCGCGGAAGGGACAATGGCGCTCGACATCAAGATCTGCGGGCTGACGACGGAAGACGCGGTGGCGGCCGCGCTTGCCGGCGGCGCCGATTTGATCGGCTTCGTGTTCTTCCCGAAGAGCCCACGCAACGTCGATGTGGCGCTGGCCCGCTCGCTTGCCGCGCCGGCCCGCGGTCGCGCGCAAATCGTCGCGCTGACCGTCGATGCCTCGGATGCGCTGATCTCCGATATCGCCCGGGGCCTCGAACCCGACCTCTTGCAGGTGCACGGGGCCGAGACGCCGGAGCGGGTCGCCGAGATCCGGGCGCGCTTCGCCATTCCGGTGATGAAGGCCTTAAAGATTGCCGGTGCGGACGATCTCGCCGCCATCAGCCGGTTCGAGCCGGTCGTCGATCGCCTGCTGTTCGATGCCAAGCCGCCAGCGACGCTTGTCGGCGCGCTGCCCGGCGGCAACGGCATTTCGTTCGACTGGCGGCTGATCGCCGGATTGCGGGTTTCACCGCCGACGATGCTGTCCGGCGGGCTCGACGCCGACAATGTCGCCGAGGCCATCCGGCTGACCGGCATTGCCGGTGTCGACGTGTCTTCGGGCGTCGAACGGCGGCCGGGAGACAAGGATCCGGCGCTGATCGCCCGCTTCATCGCCGCGGCGCGGCGGGTCGAGCGGGCTGCCGCACGCGGGCCCGAACCGGCTGCGGCGCGGACTGTCGGCGACATCCGTCGCGCCGACGGCTGATTCCGCGCTTCAATGCGCGCAAATTTGCTCTACAACGATGGTGTCGAGTTGAGCCGCAGGGAAGGATCTGTTCGTGTCATCGGTTAGTCCCCTCGAGAAACAGCCTCAAGCCAATACGTTGCGATCGGGGCCGGACGATCGCGGCTTCTTCGGCCTTTACGGCGGCCGCTTCGTCGCCGAAACGCTGATGCCGCTGATCCTGGAACTTGAGACGGCCTACGAGGCGGCCAAGCACGATCCGGCGTTCCAGGCCGAACTCAAGGACCTCGGCACGCACTATACCGGCCGCCCAAGCCCGTTGTATTTCGCCGAGCGGCTGACGCAGCATCTGGGCGGTGCCAAGATCTATCTGAAGCGCGAAGAGCTCAACCACACCGGCAGCCACAAGATCAACAACTGCCTCGGGCAGATGCTGCTCGCCCGCCGCATGGGCAAGACGCGCATCATCGCCGAGACCGGCGCCGGGCAGCACGGCGTCGCCTCGGCAACGGTCGCGGCCCGCTTCGGCTACCCTTGCGTCGTCTACATGGGTGCGCTCGACGTGCAGCGGCAGTCGCCCAACGTGTTCCGCATGAAACTGCTCGGCGCGGAAGTCCGGCCGGTCACCGCCGGACTCGGCACGCTCAAGGATGCGATGAACGAGGCCCTGCGCGACTGGGTGGCCAACGTCGACGACACCTACTACATGATCGGCACCGCCGCCGGCCCGCATCCCTATCCGGCCATGGTGCGCGACTTCCAGTCGGTGATCGGTCAGGAGGTCCGGGAGCAGATCCTGGCGCTGGAAGGCCGGCTGCCGGATGCGCTCGTCGCCTGCATCGGCGGCGGCTCCAACGCCATCGGTCTGTTCCACCCGTTCCTCGACGATCGCGACATCGCCATCTACGGCGTCGAGGCGGGCGGCCACGGGCTCGCCGTCCCGAACGGCCATGCCGCCTCGATGAACGGCGGCCGACCCGGCGTCTTGCACGGCAACCGCACCTATCTGTTGCAGGACGACGATGGTCAGATCCTCGAAGGGCATTCGATTTCAGCCGGTTTGGACTATCCCGGCGTAGGACCCGAACACTCCTGGTTGAAAGATACCGGCCGCGTCAGCTATGTGCCGGCGACAGATGAGGAGGCGCTCGACGCGTTCCAGAAGCTGACGCAGCTCGAAGGCATCATTCCGGCGCTTGAATCGGCGCATGCCCTTGCTTACATTATGAAACTGGCACCGACGATGCGCCGCGACGAGATCGTCGTGGTCAACCTCAGCGGTCGCGGCGACAAAGATATTTTCACGGTCGGACGGATTCTCGGCTTCGAACTGTAATGTCGCCGCGTTAGGATCGGGCATTGGCGGACTAGCTGCACAACCATAGAGCGCAGATAGCGCCGGTCGCAGGCAGTCCCGCGGGCAGCCGGGAGGGCCCTCGGGAATATCGTGGTCGAGGTCGGACATCATGATCGTTCAGCGTCGTCAGATCATGCGGAAGGGACACCGGCCGGGCGCCGGGCGCCTGACCCTGCGCTTGCGTCGATCGATCGCTCCACTCGTGGCCGCTCCCGTCCGACATCATCCGCCTGAGGCCGTCAGCGAGCCGTTTTGGCTCATGGAGAGCGACATGTCCGACGAGCAGTACCACCAGGACCATCAGGAACACTACGAGCAGCATGGCGACTACACGCCACAGCCGGAGCATTCGCCCGACGCCGAGCAGCCTCCGGTCGAGCAATCCGGAGCCGAGGCTCCGGCAGAGGCCGAAGCGGCACCCGAGGCGGCCCAGCCCGATGCGATCCTCGCCCGGCTCGATGCCATCGATGCCTCGCTCGCCGAGTTGCGCGCCGGCATCGAACAGCTGAAGGCCGCCCGGGCCGCCGAAGCGGCGGTCGAGCCCGCCGTCGTGGCCGAACCGATGGCCGAGATTGCGGCGATCGAAGCGGCTCCGGTCGAAGCAGCTGTGGCGGCGCCAGAGACCGCCTCCGAGCCGGCGCCGGCGGTCGATCACGGCCACCGCTTCGACGCGCTCGAGGCCGCCATCTCCGAGCTGCGCGGCAGCCTCGGCCAGGTGCATGCCGACGTCGTGACGCTCAGCAGCGACGTCGCCGACCACCGCAATCTGCATGCCGCGACCCAGGCGATGATCGACGAGCAGCAAAATCTGATGCGCGGCCTCAACTACATCATCACCTCCGCCATCGGCACGCTGACGGCCGCCGCCAAGCCCGGCAAGTAAGCCTGGAGCGGACTGACGGCGCCGGGCATCCGAGGTCTTCCTCGTACGGCCCGCGCGACGGAGCCGGCCGGCTCCCCGCTTTGCAGCGGATGACCCTGCCGGCGCCGGCATCCGCGCCGACAGGGGTCGGTTTCGACACCTGCAAACTCCGCAGATGATAGTTTCTGTCGCACTACCAATGGGTTGAAGCTGGCGCGGCGGATCGCCTCGCGCCCGTCACAAAACCGTTTCGCGCTCATCCGCCGCACGATATAGTGCCGACCGCTGCCAAAGTGCCCGCCGCAGGGACTTTCGCGGATACGATCGGGGCCGGATCCGGCCGCCAGTGAAGGAACGCGTCTCGCCCATGACGGACACCCGCATCACCCGCCGCTTCGCCGCGCTCGCCGACGAAGGCCGTCCGGCGTTCGTCACCTTCGTCATGGCCGGCGATCCCGATCCGGCGACCGCGCTGGCGATCCTGAAGGCACTGCCCAAGGCCGGCGCCGACGTGATCGAGGTGGGCATGCCGTTTTCCGATCCGATGGCCGACGGGCCGGCGATCCAGGCCTCGGGGCTCAGGGCGCTGAAGGCCGGGCAGACGCTGCAGGCGACGCTCGACATGGTCCGGGCCTTCCGTCTGGACGACGACGTCACGCCGATCGTGCTGATGGGCTACTACAATCCGATCTATTCGTTCGGCCCGGACGCCTTCGTGGCGGCCGCGCGTGGAGCGGGCGTCGATGGGCTGATCGTCGTCGACCTGCCGCCGGAAGCCGACGACGAACTGTGTTTGCCGGCGCTCGCCGGCGGTCTCAACTTCATCCGTCTGGCGACGCCCACCACCGATGACAAGCGCCTGCCGGCGGTTCTCGCCAATACGTCGGGCTTCGTCTACTATGTCTCGATCGCCGGCGTGACCGGGACGGCCGCTCCCGATACCGGCCGCGTCGCCAGCGCCGTCGCGCGGATCAAGCGGCACACGGCGCTGCCGGTCGTCGTCGGCTTCGGCGTGAAGACCGCCGACCAGGCGGCGATGATCGGCCGTACCGCCGACGGCGTGGTCGTCGGCTCGGCCCTGGTCGAGGCCATCCGGGCCTCGCTCGACAAGGACAATCGTGCCACCGAGGCGACCGTCGCCTCGGTCGCGGCGCTGGCCGGAGACATCGCGTCCGGCGTGCGCCGCGCCAAAGTAGGAGCATTGGCGTGAACTGGCTGACCAACGTCGTTAGGCCGAAGATCAAGAGCCTCCTCTACACCACGAAGAAGGAAGTGCCGGAAAACCTCTGGATCAAGTGTCCGGAGACCGGCGAGATGGTGTTTCACCGCGATCTCGAAGCCAACCAATTCGTGGTGCCTTCGTCGAATTTCCACATGCGCATGCCGGCCAGGCGCCGGCTGGAGACGCTATTCGACGCGGACAGCCTGGAAATGCTGCCGGCGCCGCAGGTGATGCTCGATCCCTTGAAGTTCCGCGACGAACGCCGCTATGTCGACCGGCTGCGCGATGCCAAGGCAAAGACCGGGGCCGAGGATGCGGTGATGGCGGCGACCGGCTTCCTCGATGGCCAACCGGTCACGGCCGCGGTGCAGGATTTCGATTTCATGGGCGGCTCGCTCGGCATGGCCGCCGCCGAGGCGATCGTTGCCGCCATGCTGGCGGCCGTCGACCGGAAGACGCCGTTCGTGCTGTTCGCGGCGTCCGGCGGCGCGCGCATGCAGGAAGGCATCCTGTCGCTGATGCAGATGCCGCGCACCACCGTAGCGGTGCAGGCGCTCAGAGAAGCCAAACTTCCCTACATCGTGGTGCTGACCAATCCGACCACCGGTGGCGTCACCGCCTCCTACGCCATGCTCGGCGACATTCACATCGCCGAACCCGGCGCGCTGATCGGCTTTGCCGGCCCGCGCGTCATCGAGCAGACCATTCGCGAGAAACTGCCGCCGGGCTTCCAGCGGGCCGAATACCTGCTCGAGCACGGCATGGTCGACATGGTGGTGCATCGCCACGAGATGCGGGCGACTCTGTCGCGACTGTGCCGGCTGCTGACCGCGGCGAACGAAAGCGATGTCGCCGTCGAAGAACAAGCGGAGGCCTCGGCCGCCTGATCGACGTCCCGCCGGCACCTGGATCTCGTGGCCGCAGTGCCGATCCCTTGCCGGGCGCGAGCCCGGCACCGCATGTCGGCACGGTTCAACTTGCGGTCGGCAGAAGACCGGCGGAAGCCCGGGCGCCTGCTAATCTGTTCAGCGTCCGCCCGATGGGCAGCAGGCCCATCCGTTCCTGGAGCCTTTCCCAACATGCCGCATGAGGCGCTCGACGCCCTCCTCGCCCGTCTGTCGATGACGATCCCCGATGGCTGGGATCTCGGGCTCGACCGCATCACCCGCGTGCTCGGCGCCATCGGCAATCCGCATCTCCGGCAGCCGCCGTTCATCCACGTCACCGGCACCAACGGCAAGGGCTCGACCACGGCCTATGCGCGGGCGATCCTGGAAGCAGCGGGCCGCCAAGTGCATGTGTTCACCTCGCCGCACCTCGTGCGCTTCAACGAGCGCATCCGGATCGGCAACACCGGCGGCGGGCGTCTGGTCAGCGACGACGAACTGGCGCTTGCCATCGCCCGGGCGGAGGCGGCGAACGCCGGCGGTCCCATCACCTTCTTCGAATTGACCACCGTCGCCGCTTTCCTGATTTTTGCCGAACACCCGGCCGACGTGACGCTGATGGAAGTCGGGCTCGGCGGACGGCTGGATTCCACCAATGTCGTGCCCAACCCGCTGGCCTGCGTGTTCACGCCGATCTCGATGGACCACGAGAAGTTCCTTGGCGACACGGTGGAAAAGATCGCCTCGGAGAAAGCCGGCATCCTGAAGCGCGGCGCGGTTGCGGTGTCGGCGCCGCAATCCGCAAGCGTCACGCAGGTGATCGAGCGGCAGGCGGATCGGCTGTCGGTGCCGGTCATCCTCGGCGGACAGGACTGGTCGGTCGCCACCGAGCACGGCCGGCTCGTCTATCAGGACGAGGGTGGGCTGTTGGATCTGCCGCCGCCGCGACTGATGGGCCGGCATCAGTACGTGAATGCCGGCACGGCGATCGCCACGCTCCGGGCGACCGGTCTGGCACCCGACGTGGCGACGATCGCCCGCGGCATGGCCAACGTCGACTGGCCGGCACGCATGCAACGGCTGGCATTCGGCCCGATCGTCGACATGGCACCGCCCGGGGCCGAAGTCTGGCTCGATGGCGGCCATAATCCCGGCTGCGGCGAGGTGATCGCCGCGACGATCGCCGATCTGGAAGAGCGGGTGGCACGGCCGTTGTTTCTCATCACCGGCATGCTGGAGACGAAGGATCCGATCGGCTTCTTCAAGCCGTTCGCCGGCCTGACCCGGCACGTGTTCACCGTGCCGATCCCCGGCGATCACCGCAACCGGCCGCCGGCCGAGTTGGCGGCCGCCGCAAGGAAGGCCGGGCTCACCGCCGAGCCGATGGCGGGCGTTGCCGAGGCCCTCAGCGTGATCGACAAATTGTGGCGGCTGCGGCCGGCGCCGCGCATCCTGATCTGCGGCTCGCTCTATCTCGCCGGCGAGGTGCTGAAGGCCAACGGCACGCTGCCGGAATAACGCGGATCGGCCCGCCGTCAATCCCGGATCAACTCGAGCCGGTCGACGTCGACCATGCCCATATCGGTGATCTTCAGGTGCGGAATCACCGGCAGCGGCAGGAAGGCGACCTGCAGGAACGGTTCGGCGAGCGTCACGCCGAGCCCTTTGGCGGCAGCGCGCAACGGGATCAGCGTGTTCTTGACCGTCTCGAAGTCGGTCAATGACATCAGGCCGGCGACCGGAAGCGCGATCTCGGCCAGCACCCGGCCGGCCTGGACCACGACGAAGCCGCCCTCGATTTCGGACAGGCGATTGGCCGCCACCGCCATGTCGGCATCGTCGGCGCCGACCACCGTGATGTTGTGGCTGTCGTGGCCGACCGAGGAGGCGATCGCCCCGCGCTGCATGCCGAAGCCGTTGACGAAGCCGCGCCCGATCCCCTCCTGGCCCGACGTCTTGCCGTGACGCTCTACCACCGCGACCTTGACCACGTCCTGAGCCAGATCGATGTGGCGGCAGCCGTCGCGATAGGGGAGCGACCGGGTCAGCTTTTCCGTGATGATGCGGCCGGGGATGACGCCCATCACCGCCGTGCTCGGGCCCATGCCGGGCGCGCGGAAGTCGCTGGCTGTGACCTTTCGCGCTTTCAGACTGTTGCGACCGATCGGGGCGACCGGCGTTCGCGTCGCAAACAGCGCGTCGTCGACCGGCCGTCCGGCGGCGATGACATCAGCCACCCGGCACTGCTCGAGATCGTCAAGCAGGACCAGGTCGGCGCGCCAGCCGGGCGCGACGAGGCCACGATCCCGGAGCCCGAAGGCGCGCGCCGCCGACCAGGAAGCCGCCCGATAGGCGGCGATCGGTGGGGCTCCCAGCGAAATCGCCGTGCGGATCATGTAGTCGAGATGGCCCTCCTCGTGGATGTCGAGCGGATTGCGATCATCGGTGCAGAAGGTGGCGAACGGCGAGTTGCGTTCGGTGAGGATGGGGGCAAGGGCATGCAGGTCCTTCGACACCGAGCCCTCGCGGATCAACACCGTCATGCCCTTCGACAGTTTTTCCAGCGCCTCGGCAGCCGTGGTGCATTCGTGGTCGGTGCGAATGCCGGCGGCCAGGTAGCCGTTCAGCCGGTCGCCCCTGAGCAAGGGCGCGTGGCCGTCGATGTGGCGGCCGGAGAACAGCGCGAGCTTGGCAAGAACCGCCGGATCCTTCTGCAGCACGCCGGGAAAATTCATGAATTCGGCCAAGCCGATGACCTTGTCATGCCGCATGTAGGGCGCGATGCCGTCGGCCTCGATACGGGCTCCCGACGTCTCCAGATGCGTCGCCGGCACACAGGAGGACAGCTGCACGCGCAGATCCATGATCATCTCGGCCGAGGAGGTGAGCATGTAGTCGAAGGCCGGCGTGCCCAGCACGTTGGCGATCTCGTGCGGATCGCAGATCGCGGTGGTGACGCCGTGCGGCAACACGCAGCGATCGAATTCCTGCGGCGTCAGCAGCGAGGATTCCACATGCAGATGCGTGTCGATGAAGCCGGGCACGATGATACGGCCGCGCGCGTCGATCTCCCTGATCCCGCGGAATTCGCCGTAGGTGGCGACGATCGTGTCGCCGACGATGGCGACATCGGAAGCGACCAGCTCGCCCGAGACCAGATCGAAGAAGCGACCGCCCTTCAGCACCAGATCGGCGGCGGCTGCCCCCTGCCCGGCGTCGATCATCCGTTGCAGCGCCGAAACCGTCACCTTCCCGTGGCTCATTCCCAAGCTCCTCGTCGCTGCCGATGGGGCGCCGCTGCGTGCGGGCATCGCTGCTTGCGCCGCGTGAACGCAAGAGGTGCACCCAATACAGGATTAATGCGGACTCATAAACGGTCGAGCAGCCCGTACCAGAACATCGCCAAGACGAGGAGAGGAAACCGCATCAGCCGGCCGCCGGGGAAGGATCTGGCGGGGATCCTGGCAAACACGTCGAAGCGGGCGGTGTCGCCGAGCACCGCTTCGGCCATCAGCTTACCGGCGAGATTGGCGATCGCCACGCCGTGGCCGGTGTAGCCGCCGCAGGCATAGAGGCCCGGCCCAAGCCGACGCATCACCGGCATCTTAGCCATCGACAGCGCCAGCGTGCCGCCCCAAGCGTAGTCAATGCGGACGTCTTGCAACCCCGGATAGACGTCGACGAGATGCGGGCGAACGAAGCGGGCCAAGTCGGCGGGAAATGCCGTCGAATAGGTCTCGCCGCCGCCGAAGATCAGCCTCCCATCCCCCGATGGCCGCCAGTAATGTACGACGAAGCGGCTGTCGGCGACCGCCTCCAAGCCCGGAATGAGGGTGGCAAGCCGGTCGCCCAATGGCTCGGTGGCGATCAGATAGTTGTTCATCGGCATGATCCGGGCCTCGAACCTGGGCGCCAGACCCGAGCCGTAGCCGTTGACGGCGACGATCACGTCCGAGGCGCGGATCGTGCCGCCGTCGGTCGTGACGACACGCCGAGCCTGCTCGCCGATGCGAACCGCCCGCGTGCCCTCGTAAATTGTCGCGCCGGCCGCCTCCGCCGTCCGCGCCAGCCCGAGGGCGAAATTCAGGGGATGCAGGTGGCCGGCGGAGGCGTCGCGCCAGCCGCAGAGATAGCGCTCCGAGCCGATCACCGTGGCGAGGTCATCATGGTCGAGCCAGGTGATGCCGTCGTAGCCGTAGCGTGTGCGCAGATGGTCGATCTCGCGCCGGGCCGGAGCGATCAGCCGGCGCCTGTGGATGGCGTGAATGAGCCCGTCGTGCCAGTCGCAGTCGATCCGCTCGTCGCGGATCGCCGCCTTGACCTGACGTTTCGCCTCCTCGGCCAGGTCGAATAGCGCGCGTGCCTCCGCCTCGCCGAGCCAGGTTTCCAGCGTGTGCTGATCGAGCCGCTGGCCCGAATGCAATTGCCCGCCGTTGCGCCCGGAAGCGCCCCAACCGATGCGCTTTTCCTCAACGACGGCGACGCTGCGGCCGTTTTGCGCCAGGTGCAGCGCGGCGGACAGGCCGGTGTAGCCGGCGCCGATCACGCAGATGTCGACGTCTCGGTCGCCGGCGAGGCACGGGCGTGCGGAAGCGCCGACGGCGGTCGCGGCGTAGTAGGACGGGGCGTGCGAGGGCGACGTGGTCATGATGGGCGCGGGCCGGTCATTCGTCGGGTGGGTCGAACACATGGACGTGAGGGACGGAGGCGGCCGACAGGCAAATCGAGAGCGCGGCTACGGTTGACAGCACCAAGCGCCTATGGCTTGCTTTTGCCCGTTTCAGCTCATTGCATTGGAGAAATGATATGGATTTCCCTGCCTACCTCGACACCAAAACGATCGTCATCGTGGTTGTGGCGCTCGTCGTCCTGCGAATTCTAGTCACCTGCTTCGTGCTGACGCCACAATATACCTCAAAGATCATCGCCGGATTCGGCGGCGAATTCAAACGGACGACCGACGCAGGATTTTCCTGGAAGCTGCCATCACCGCTCGAGCGGGTCGCCTATCGCGCCGACCTGACGCTGCAGGTAACGGATTTCGATGTGAACATTAAGACGAAGGACGACAACTTCGTCGATCTGCCAGTGCAGATTCACTACGAGATCGCCGATGCGATCAAGTCGGCCCGCCTGCCGGATCTGGCGAAGCGCAAGCAGGTCATGCAGACGTTGGCGCAGAACGTCATTCGCGGACACTTCGCTGAAGGCGATCTGCAGAAGATCTATACGTCACGCAACGAAATGGCCGAACTCGTCCGCTCCGAACTGCAGAAAAACATGACCGACTACGGCCTGACCATCCGCGACGTCGTGGTCGAGAACCCCAAACTGCCGACCGAACTGCAGAGTTCGATGCAGAACGTCATCATCGCCGACCGCAAGCTGGAGGCGGCGCGCAAGAACGCCGAGGCCAACAAGGTGACGATCGTGGCGCAGGCCGAGGGCGAACAAGCACTTCTGACGGCAAAAGCCGCCGGCGAAAAGGCCCGGTTGCTGGCGCAGGCCGAGGGCGAGGGCGCCATTCGCGTCGCACAGGCCGAGGCGGAAAAGAAGGCGCGTCTGGCGCTCGGCGAAGGCGTCGCCGGCGAGCAGATGGCGATCGCCAAGGGCTTCCACGATTCGATCGAGAGCATGACCCAGGGCGGCGTCACCGCGGAAGCGGCGATGGGCTACCTGATGGCGACGAACCGGCTGCAGTACAACAAGCAGAACATCGAGTCGCTGGCGACCGCCTACGGCAAGATCGACAATGCCCTGTTGTTCGCCGACATCCAGAATCCGGCCGGCCTGCTCGGCGATGTCGAGGGCAACGGGCTGTCCGCCGGCGGTCAGGTCGGCGACGTCAAGACGCTGGCCCGGCTGATCGCGGCAGTCGAAGCGATCAAGCCGGTGGTGAACGGCAGCAAGTAGCTGGCGGGTGACGACGCGCGGCGCCGTCCACTGCCGGCAATCCCGCGATCGAATGACGTTCGAAATCCGGATTCGTCATTGAGAGCGTAGCGAAGCAATCCAGACCCAAGGATTCAAATTCCTCGCGGCTTTCTGGATTGCTTCGCCTGCGCTCGTAATTGACGAAGTCTTTCGACTTGTCGATTTGGCGAACGTCAACATCACACCTTCAACAACAGATATTCCCGCTCCCACGGTGAGATCACGCGCATAAACGTCTCGAACTCCGCCTGTTTGATCGCGCGATAGGCCGAGACGAAGCTCTTGCCGAAGATCTCGCTCAGTTCGTCGCTCTCGTCGAA
>JARLIU010000077.1 GCA_031291595.1 Ancalomicrobiaceae bacterium
ACCGATGATCAACCCCGACATCCGAGCCCAAGCCACGTCGCTTAGCACCAATCGATCCAACACGCCCAAGACCGCCTCCCCAAAAGCAGTCTTGAATCACGTCTCGGGCTAAATGGGAATCCTAGAGTCCACAGAACCTAGTGGGTCCGATTCCGACATTTGCATCCCACGTGCCGCGCGCTCATACGCAAATGTCGGAATCCCAGGACCACTAGCAATTCATTGAGTCTAGTGGAGCTTTGAATTTGACATTTGAGTGAGGCCGCGCAGCTCGGTGGGACTTAAATGTCAAATTCGCTCCACTAGGCCGAGGCAAAGGACCATCCCGCCGGGGATGAGAGGATTGCGTCGATGGGTTTCTACGACGCCATCCCCGCTCTCGGCTTATGTCGGGGATGAGACGCCGTAGATTGCCGCGGTCCGTGTCAGGTGTTGGACCATTTCGCGTTCGGCAGCATCCGGGTCGCGGCGCTCGATCTGCCGCAGGATCGCCTCGTGCTCGTCGAGGGTGCGGGTCTCCCGGCTGGCCCACACCAGCAGATCGGTGTGATAGGCCTTCAACCACGTCAGCATTGCCCCGCTCACGCTCTCATAGATCGGGTTGCCGGAAATGGCGGCGATCTGCGCGTGAAACTGGGTATCGGCCGCGATGAACACATCCATGTTGCCGAGGTTGGCGCGCTGCGATCCGACGATGGCGCGCAGCTTGGCTAGGTGGTCTTCCGTCGCGGTTTCCGCCGCCGCGCGAACCATGCCGCGTTCGAAGAACAGACGCGCTTCCTTGAGATGGTCGAGCGAGGCGGGCGATGTGGCGAACATCAGATGAACGGCATTGTCCATCTGCTGGAAGATCGTTTTCGCCGTGACCTGACACACGCGCGACCGCTCGCCGCGCATGGTGACGATCAGCCCGAGGCTGTTCAGCGTCTGCAACGCCTCGCGAACGGCCGGGCGCCCGACGTGGTAGCGCTGCATCAGTTCGCGTTCGGACGGCAGCGTTTCCCCCGGCTGCAGCTGGCCGCTGGTGATCAGCACCTTCAGGCGGTCCGTCACTTCGTCGGACAGCTTGCGGCGGACGATTGGCGACACGTCGATCTTCATGATTTCTCTTTCTGTCGATGCGTGCGTTGCCCCGACGGATCCCCGCCGCGGCCGTCCCCTGCACGCCCAGTCCCCGCACGCCTCCAAGATCGGCCAGCGACCCGGACCAGACAAATCCAAATCAGGACGGCCAACCGAACGGACCTGCGTCCACCTGCCAGGGTTGTGCCGGATCGCCGATCGATCGGCACCACGAGTCGTCACGCGCCGATGACACCACTCTTACGCTTGCCGGACAACCCCATCCATACGCACGAACATATATGCTAATGTGACTTGATGATATCAACACAGTATGAGATCATACCAGTGATCGGGACAGCACGTCCCACACGAGGGAGAACGCTTGAAATGACGACCATTGCGCTGTTTGGCGCAGGCGGAAAAATGGGATACCGCCTCGCCAGGAACCTGCTGAAGTCAGACTACGAGGTGCTGCATGTCGAGCCCTCGCCCGCCGGACGCGAGCGGGTGAAGAAAGATCTCGGCATCGACTGCGTGGACCAGGCCGTAGCGCTAGCCAAAGCGGATGCCGTCGTCCTCGCAACGCCGGATACGCTGATCGGCAAGATCTCGCATCAGATCGCGCCGTCGTTGAAGGCGGGCACCATGCTGATCATCCTCGACGCCGCGGCGCCGTTTGCCGGGCACCTGCCGGATCGCAAGGATCTGACCTACTTCATTACCCATCCCTGCCACCCGATCATCTTTGCCAGCGAGGCGAAGGAGGCGGTGATCAAGGACCATTTCGGCGGCATCGCCGCCCGCCAGAGCATCGTCAACTCGCTGATGCAGGGGCCGGAGCGCGACTATGCGGTCGGCGAAGCCATCGCCCGCACCATCTGGGCGCCGATCCTGCGCTCGCACCGGGTGACGGTCGAACAGATGGCCCTGCTTGAACCCGGTCTGTCGGAAACCATCGGCGCGACGCTGGTCGCCATCATGCGCGAAGCGATGGACGAGGTGATTGCCCGCGGCGTCGATCCGGTGACCGCGCGCGATTTCCTGCTCGGCCATCTCAACATCTTGATGGCGGTCACCTTCAACGAGATCCCGGGCGCCTTCTCCGACGCCTGCAACAAGGCGATCGAGTTCGGCAAGCCGGCCCTGATGCGCGACGACTGGAAGCGCGTGTTCGAACCCGACGAAATCGCCGCCAGCATTCGGCGCATCACCTGAGGTAACGGCGACCGCCCGGTCGACACGCTCGGGCGGAGGCCAATGCATGTCATTGGAATTCCAAGCGAGGGCTGAGGAGGTCTGCGGAGCCGGAACAGACGAGGTGGGGTGCCATTTTCCCGCGTTCGCCTGGGCTCTGCAGCCCCTCCGGCTTAACGATAACAAGTGGAGGAAACCAACGTGATAGCTCTGTCTGTGGACAGCTTACAACGGTCGGCTGTTCGTAAAGTCTGCGTGCGACTGGTCCCGTTCGTCGGGCTGATGTTCTTCATCAACTTTCTGGATCGCACGGCAATCTCGTTCGCAGGCCCGAATGGGCTGACCGCAGACTTGGGGATGACTGCCGCGCAATTCGGCTTTGCATCCGGCGTCTTCTTCCTGGGATACATCTTCCTGGAGATCCCGAGCAATCTCGCCCTGAACAAGTTCGGCGCCAGATTGTGGCTGTCGCGCATCATGATCAGCTGGGGCATCGTCGCTGCCCTGTTCGCTTGGGTCTCGACCGTCAACGGACTCTACTGGCTGCGCTTCCTGCTCGGTGTCGCCGAGGCCGGGTTCTTTCCGGGCGCCATTCTGTTCCTGAGCCAGTGGGTACCGGCCCGGCACCGCAGCACCGTCCTCGCCCTGTTCTATGTCTTCCAGCCGCTGACCACCGTCATTGGCGCGCCTGTCGCATCGTTGCTGCTGATGGCGCACGGCGCATTCGGCTTCGACGGCTGGCGCATCATGTTCATCGGCGTTGCCATCCCCGCCATCCTCGTCGGCATCATCGCGATATTCTATCTGGACGACAGCCCGGCGAAGGCCAAGTGGCTGACCGCTGCCGAGAAGAACTGGCTGACCACCGAACTGTCGCGCGAGGTTCGCCCCGCGGCCGAAGGCCATCACGTCCATGCCGGCGCAGCACTGATGTCCGGTCGCGTCTGGCTGTTGTGCCTCGTCTATTTCGGCTTCATCTACGGCCTCTATGCGCTTGCCTTCTTCCTGCCGACGATCATCTCCGGCTTCGAAGTCCAGTTCGGCGCCAAGTTCGGCTTGTTGGAGAAGGGCCTGATCACCGCCGTCCCGTATCTGCCCGCCGCCATCGTTCTCTACCTCTGGTCGCGCGACGCTACCCGTCGCGGTGTCAGAGCCTGGCACGTCGGCATTCCGGCTGTTGTCGGTGGCCTGAGTGTTCCGGCCGCGCTTTACATGAACTCGCCGGCGATGGTGATGGTGCTGATCACGCTGACCGCCTGTTCGATCTTCGCTGCACTGCCGAATTTCTGGTCAATTCCGTCCCGCTTTCTGTCCGGTGCGGCAGCCGCTGCCGGGATCGCGCTGATCAATACGATCGGCAATATCGCGGGCTTCAGCGCACCGTATATCACCGGTCTCGTCAAGGATTTGACCGGATCATATCAAGCTCCGATGTATATCGTCGGCGCACTTATGTTGATGTCTGGACTGATCATCTTCGCCATTGCTGACTTGATTCGCAGCAACGACGAAGAACCTGTCGTCCTGAAAGCAGTGGAAGCGTTCGAGTGACCAGCTGACCTAATCACGGCGCCGGATCGTAAGCTCACGATCCGGGCCAAGCCCTCCTGGAGTCTTCCATGAACACCTACGATCCGAAAGGGAACGTTGCCCGCTTGAAGGGGATTTCCGCCGAGCTGCGCAAGAGCACCCTCACCTTGATCCACCAGGCCGGCGACGGCCATCCCGGTCCCGCCCTGTCGATTGCCGATCTGGTGACCGCGCTCTACTTCGGCGAGATGCGTGTCGATCCCAACAATCCCAAATGGGAGGACCGCGATCGCTTCCTTCTGTCCAAGGGGCACGCCTGCACGGTCCTCTACGCCGCGCTCGCCAAACTCGGCTTCTTCTCCGAAGACCTGCTGAAAGGCTTCCGCTCGCTCGGCTCGATCCTGCAGGGCCATCCGGTGATGGACAAGATCCCGGGCGTCGACATGACGACGGGAACGCTCGGCCACGGCCTGTCGGTCGGCGCCGGCATGGCGGCGGCAGGTCGCTTGGGGAAGAAGGACTACCGCGTCTACGTCATCCTCGGCGACGGCGAGATCAACGAGGGCATCGTCTGGGAAGGCGCTCAGGTCACCGCTAACCTGCGACTGTCGAACCTGACGGCCTTCCTCGACCTCAACGGCTTCCAATCGGGCGGCACGACCAACGAGGTCAGCGGCATCGACCGGATCGCGGTTGCGGAGAAATTCCGCGCCTTCGGCTGGAACACCATCGACATCGACGGCCACGACTACGATCAGATCCTGGCGTCGATCGCCGCCGCCAAACGCGAAACGGATCGTCCGACGCTGGTCGTCGCCCACACCATCAAAGGCAAGGGCGTGCCGTTCATGGAGAACAACAACGCCTGGCACAAGGGCGTGCCGACCAAGGACCAACTTGCCGAGGCCATCAAGGCCCTGGAGGCAGCATGAACACCAAGACTATCGCCAGCACCCGCGAGGCGGCGGCCGACGCCATCCTCGAAGCGGCGCTGAAGGACCCCAAGGTGGTCTTCGTCAGCGCCGACTCGGTCAAGGCGGCGCGCGCCACCAAATTCGCCGCAACGCTTCCCGATCGGCTGTTCGAGATGGGCATCGCCGAACAGACGGCGGTCGCCTTTGCCGCCGGCATGGCGAGCTGCGGCTACAAGCCCTTCGTCATGACCTACGCCAACTTCATCACCATGCGGGCGTGCGAGCAGGTGCGCAACTACACCGGCTATACGCACCTCGGCGTCAAGCTGATCGGCCTCAACGGCGGCGTCCACGGCGGCGAGCGCGAAGGCGTCACGCATCAGTCGATCGAGGATCTGGCGATCCTCAGGGCCATTCCCGGCATGGAAATCGTCGTTCCCGCCGATCCCGGCCAGACGCGCAAAGCGACGTTCGCCATGCTCGACCGGCCGGGTCCCGGCTATATCCGCGTCGGCTGCGGTCGCGAGCCGGTGCTGTGCGCGGAGGACGAGCCCTTCGTCTTCGACAAGCTGCACGTGATGCGGAAGACGGGCAGCGATGCGGTGGTGTTTGCCATCGGTCCGGTTCTGCGCAACGTGCTCGAGGCCGCCGAGCGGCTGGAGCGGGAAGGAATCGGCATCACGGTGGTCGATCTTCATACATTGAAGCCCCTGGACAGTGACGGCGTGAAGGACTTGATTGCCACCGCCAAAACCGTGATCACCGTCGAGGACCACAACATCATCGGCGGCCTCGGCAGCGCCGTCGCCGAGGTGATGGCGGAATCCGGCAGCGGCAAACGGTTGACCCGGCTCGGCCTGCAGGACGTGTTTGGTGTCTCGGGCGAAGGCAATGCCCTGCTCGACCATTTCGGCATGTCGGCCGAGACCATCGCTGAAACCGTCAAGCGCGCGCTTGCCAGTCTCGACAGCTGACGGGCCGGCCTTCAACCTGGTCCGGCAGGACCTTGACCGCGGAAGCGAGGGGCGTGTTCTCCCGGCACGCCTCTCACCCCGGTTCTGCCGGACGGCGGACCATCGCTTATGCCCACCGGAGACTTTCAATGCGTAGAATCGTTTTTCTCGACCGCGCCACCATCGCGCCGCGGATCGTGCTCAGACGGCCGGGCTTTGCCCATGAGCTCATCGAATACCAGCGCACCGAGCCGGACGAGGTGGTCGATCGGCTGACCGGAGCGGAGGTTGCCATCCTCAACAAGGTCAAGTTGACCGCCGAGATGCTTGCACAGCTGCCGGCATTGAAGCTGATCGCCGTCGCCGCGACCGGGACGGACTGCGTCGACAAGACCTACTGCCAGCAGCACGGCATCGCGGTCAGCAACATCCGCGGCTATTCGGGCATGACCGTCCCTGAGCACGCTTTTGCGCTGATCCTGGCGTTGCGTCGCTCGATCGTGCCGTTCCGGGCGGATGTTCTGGCCGGAGAATGGCAGAAATCGCGGCAGTTCTGCTTCTTCAACCATCCGATCGGCGATCTTGGCGGCGCGCGCCTGGGTATTCTCGGCGAAGGCTTCCTCGGCCAGCGCGTCGCCGATATCGGCCGGGCCTTCGGTATGAAGCCGATGTTTGCGGCCCATAAGGGCAAGACCGGTCTCGGGCCGCTCTATACTGCGTGGGACGAGGTGCTGGAGACCGCCGACGTCATCACCATCCATTGTCCGTTGACGCCGGAAACCGCCAACATGATCTCGCTACCGGAGTTCCGCAAGATGAAGCGGCGGCCGTTGCTGATCAATACGGCGCGCGGCGGATTGGTGGATGAGGCGGCGCTGGAAGTGGCCCTAGAGGAAGGTCTGATCAGCGGGGCCGGCATCGACGTGACGACGCCCGAGCCGCCACCGATGGACTCGCCCCTGATGCGGATCGCATCTCGCTCCAACGTCATCGTCACGCCGCACATCGCCTGGGCGAGCGACGGGGCTCAGCAGACGCTGGCCGATCAGTTGATCGACAATATCGAGAACTTTGTTGCCGGCCGCCCGACGAATCTGGTTGAAGGTGCATTCTGACGGCCGCCGGTGCGCCCGGGCCGGCCCGTCAAGCGGCAGGCACGGCGCCGGCGCGCATCTGGTGCCTCGATGTCTGGAGTTGAAGAGATGAGCCTGGGTGCCGAGGCGCTGCTGCGTCGCATGTTCGATGCCGCGATTGCCGCAGCAATGCCGTCCGTGTGCGTCCCTCGCTGCCTGCCGCCGCGCCCACTCGGACGGACGATCGTCATCGGCGCGGGCAAGGCCTCCGCCGCCATGGCCAAGGCGCTCGAGGACCATGTGGACTGGCCGCTCTCCGGCTTGGTCGTGACCCGATACGGCTATGCCGTGCCTTGCGATCGCATCGAGATCGTCGAGGCGGCGCATCCCGTGCCCGACGCCGCCGGCGAGGCCGCCGCCCGCCGCATGCTCGAGATGGTTGCGGGGCTGACGCCCGACGATCTGGTCATCTGCCTGATGTCCGGCGGCGGTTCGGCGCTGCTCGGCCTGCCACTCGCCGGCGTCACGTTGGCGGACAAACAGGCGATCAATCGCGCCTTGCTGGCCTGCGGCGCGACGATCAGGGAGATGAATACCGTCCGGCGCCATCTCTCGGCGATCAAGGGCGGACGTCTGGCCGCGGCCTGCTACCCGGCCAAGGTGGTGTCGCTGTTGATGTCGGACGTGCCGGGCGACGATCCGACGGTCATCGCCTCCGGCCCGTCCGTGCCCGATCCAACCACCTGCGGCGATGCGCTCGATATCGTGCGTCGCTACGGCATCGACATCCCGCCGGCCGCCAGGGTCGCGCTGCAAAGCGGTCGGGGCGAGTCGGTCAAGCCGGATGATGTCCGCTTGGCCGGGATCGACACGCGCATGGTGGTGACCCCGCAGATGGCGCTCGAAGCGGCTGCCGTCGTCGCCCGCGCCGCCGGCATCGAAGCGCATATTCTGGGCGACTCGATCGAAGGCGAGGCGCGCGACGTGGCCAAGGTGATGGCCGGGATCGCGCTGCAGGTCGCCCGCCGTGGCCAGCCGTTTGCCGCTCCTTGCGTGCTCATGTCGAGCGGCGAGACCACGGTCACGGTGCGCGGCCAGGGGCGCGGCGGGCGCAACGTCGAATTCCTGCTGGCGTTGGCGGTGGCGCTCGAAGGGCACCCAGCGATCCACGCCATCGCCGGCGACACCGATGGGGTCGACGGCATGGAGGAGATCGCCGGAGCCGTCATCGGTCCTGACAGTCTTGCCCGCGCCCGCGCCTTGGGGATCCGCCCGGTCGACCGGCTGGCCGACAACGACGGGCATGGATTTTTCGAAGCCCTCGGTGCCGCGGTCGTCACCGGTCCGACGATGACCAACGTCAACGATTTTCGCGCCATCTTCATCGACCGGCGGAGCTGATGGCGCGAGCCCGGCCACGGACGGCGGGTCGGGACGATGCCGATGCGGACGGGCAGGATGCAACGGGAGCTGCGTCGCAGGACCCGCGTTGCGGATGGTGGTTGAGACCGAGACCGTCCCCCCGGTCCGCCCGGTCGCTTCAACGGGCAAGACATTCCTCCAGCTTCGCCGCCAACAGTCGGAATGTCTCCTTGCGGCTTGAGGCCTTGCGCCAGCCGAGCGCGATTTTCCGCGCCGGTGCCTCCTCGACGAAGGGAACGATCGTGACGTCGAGCGCCTGCAGCAATCCGGACTCGATCGCCGTCTGCGGCACCAAGGTGATGCCGAGACCGCTCGCCACCATCTGCACCAGCGTCAGCAGGCTGGTTCCGGCAAAGGCGCTGTCGCGGCGCCCGCCATCGAAGCTGCAAGCCGCCAGCGCGTGCTCGCGCATGCAGTGGCCGTCCTCCAGGAACAGCACGTCCTCATGGGCGAGGTCCTTGCCCGCCACCGCCGTCTGCCGGCCGAGCCTGTGCCCCTTCGGCACCACCAGCGAGAACCGGTCGGAGGCGACGACGGACAAGTCGAGATCATCGGTCTGGAACGGCAGGGCGATGAGCACCGCATCGAGCTGGCCGTTGCCGAGGCGGGCGAGCAGCGGCGCGCTCTGTTCCTCGCGCAGGTAGATCTTCAGATCCGGAAACGCCTGCCACAGCGATGGCAACAACCGCGGCAGCACGAAGGGCCCGACCGTCGGAATGACGCCCAAGTGCAGCGGCCCCGACATCGGATCGTGCACCGCCATCGCCACGTCGACGAGGTCCTCGGCATCGCGCAGCACCGCGCGGGCGCGCTCGGCCACTTCAAGCCCGACCAGGGTTGGAACCACCGACCGGCGCGTGCGCTCGATCAGCGGCACGCCGAGCACGTCCTCCAATTCCTGGATCGCCGCGCTCAGCGTCGACTGGCTGACCAGACAGAATTCTGCTGCTCTGCCGAAGTGGCAGCGATCGACGACCGCGACGAGAAATCGGAGTTGACGCAAGGTGGGTAAACTACGCATGTCACGGATTCTAATCGAAAAAACCGATCAAGAAAATTTGGATTTTTCGCTTCCCTCTATTACCAAGCTTGCATAGGGTGCCGCCGTCGCTGTGCGGTGCAGCGAAACGCGCCGCATTGCCAACCCGTCAACAGTCGCGAGAACACCCCCATGTCCCTCATCAACACCGAGATCAAGCCGTTCAAGGCCAAAGCGTTCAAGCAGGGCAAGTTCATCGATGTGACCGAGGCAAGCCTGAAGGGCAAGTGGTCCGTCGTGTTCTTCTACCCGGCCGATTTCACTTTCGTTTGCCCGACCGAGCTGGAAGACCTTGCCGACAACTATGCCACCTTCAGCAAGCTCGGCGTCGAGATCTACAGCGTCTCCACCGATACGCATTTCAGCCATAAGGCCTGGCACGACACGTCGCCGGCCATCGGCAAGATCAAATACGTCATGGTCGGCGACCCGACCGGCGCCATTTGCCGCAACTTTGACGTGCTGATCGAAGAGGCGGGCCTTGCCAACCGCGGCACCTTCGTCGTCGACCCGGCCGGCAAGATCCAGATCGTCGAGATCACCGCCGAGGGCATCGGCCGCGATGCCACCGAGCTGCTGCGCAAGGTCAAGGCGGCGCAGTACGTCGCTGCCCATCCGGGCGAAGTCTGCCCGGCCAAGTGGCAGGAAGGCGAAAAGACGCTCGCCCCGTCGCTCGACCTGGTCGGCAAGATCTGATCGGTCGTCGCTTGAGATCATCCTCCCGGGTCGGACTATCCGGCCCGGGGTTTCCCCGTGTGTGAAAGCAAGGACCCGTCCGCCATGCTCGACGCCGGTATCAAGACCCAGCTCACAGCCTATTTCGATCGGATCATCCATCCGATCACGCTCGAAGCCTCGCTCGGCGACGACGCGAAATCGCAAGAGATGCGCGAACTCTTAGAAGAAATCGCCGGCCTGTCGGATCGCATCTCGCTCGACCTGAACGGCCGCGAGGCAAGAAGGCCATCGTTCGCGATTCGCCGCGACGGCTCCGACATCGCTGTCTCTTTCGCCGGCCTGCCGATGGGGCACGAGTTCAATTCGCTGATCCTGGCGCTCTTACAGGTCGGCGGCCACCCGTCGAAAGAGGCCGAGGCGACCATCGCCGCCGTCAAGGCGCTCGACGGCGACTTCAGCTTCGAGACCTATTTCTCGCTCACCTGCCAGAACTGCCCCGACGTGGTGCAGGCGTTGAACCTGATGAGCGTATTGAACCCGCGGATCCGCCACACGGCAATCGACGGCGCGCTCTATCAGGGCGAAGTCGACGCTCGTCAGGTGATGGCGGTGCCGGCGGTGTTCCTCAACGGACAGCCGTTCGCGCAAGGGCGCATGGGGCTGGACGAGATCGTTTCGCGGCTCGACGCCGGGGCGTCGGACCGCGCCGCCGCGACGCTGAACGACAAGGCGGCGTTCGAGGTGCTCGTCGTCGGCGGCGGACCGGCCGGCGCCGCCGCAGCCATCTATGCGGCGAGGAAGGGCATCCGCACCGGCATTGTCGCCGAGCGCTTCGGCGGCCAGGTGCTCGATACCGTGGCGATCGAGAACCTCATCTCGGTGACGCACACCGAGGGGCCGCAGCTGGCCGCCGCGCTCGAAGCCCACGTCAAAGCCTATGACGTCGACATCATGGCGCTGCAGGCGGTCGAGGCGCTGGTTCCGGCCAAGACGCCCGGCGGGTTCGCCGAGGTGAAGCTCGCCTCCGGCGCCAGCCTCAAGGCCCGCACCGTCGTGCTCGCTACCGGCGCGCGCTGGCGTAAGATGAACGTGCCCGGCGAAAACGAGTATCTCGCCAAGGGCGTCGCCTACTGCCCGCACTGTGACGGGCCGCTATTCAAGGGCAAGCGCGTCGCGGTGATCGGCGGCGGCAATTCCGGCGCCGAGGCGGCGATCGATCTGGCCGGCATCGTCGCCCATGTCACGCTGATCGAGTTCGACCCGAAACTCAGGGCCGACGCCGTGCTGCAGGCCAAGCTGCAGTCGCTGCACAACGTCACCATCATCACCTCGGCGCAGACGATGGAAGTGCACGGCGACGGCTCGCGCGTCAGCGGGCTGAGCTATTTCGATCGTGCGGGCCGGGCGACCAAACAGCTCGAGCTCGAGGGCATCTTCGTGCAGATCGGCCTCGTTCCCAACACCGAATGGCTGAAGGACACGGTCGACCTGTCGCCGCGCGGCGAGATCGAGATCGACACCCGCGGCCAGACCTCGGTTGCGGGCATCTTCGCCGCCGGCGACGCCACCACCGTTCCCTATAAGCAGATCGTGGTCGCCCTGGGCGAGGGCGCCAAGGCGGCGCTGTCGGCGTTCGACTATCTGATTCGGCTGCCGGCCGAAGTCTCCGAGGCGGCCTGAGGCGGCCAAGGCGGCGTTGCACCGCCGCCGGCTCTCTCCCGGCAATCTCGGCGGCGACGTCCTGGGACGCGGGCGACGGCAGGCAGCTGTGCGGCCGAATGCCATCGCTGCCGGCACAAGCCTTCCGGCGTTCATGTCCATGATCAGGAAACGGGCCCGGCCGCTGACGGCGCCGGGCGTGTGGGCAACTCAGCCTCAGGCCGACGGCAGGTCGGGCTCGGCGGCAGCCTCTGCATCCCCTGCCTCGGCCGACTGGCTCTGGGCAAGATGGCGCGCCAGCATTTCCTCGTATTCGATCAGCTTGCGCGCTTCCTTCATCGCCCGATAGTAGTTCTCGGCAATGATGTGCTCGCTGATCTTGATGATGATCGGCGTTGAGCTCGGCGAAGCGGCAATAATATCGCTGACGAAATCGAGGTAGTTACGCCTGAGCTCCTCGATATTTCCGCCGAGGAACATCAGCTGCACGGTCAGATAGATGCGGCGAGCCGGAGTGGTCGCCGTATCGATCGTCATGATGTCTTTTTCGCGCAGGACCGGCGCGTGGCCTTCGACGAAAATGCGGATCCGCTGGCTGTCGTTGGTAACGATCGAGTCACCAATGATAACCTTTTCTCCCGGCTTCAACTCGAGGCTCAGAGCCATGCTGATCCCTTTGCGTTGGTCTCGGGCATCCCGCAGCTGCCCTCGTGCCGATGGCCGACGTTGCCGGACCGAAGCGTCTGGCGCTGGCCCGCGGGAACGAATTTTCCGTTCCCGCTCCGCGCCTTCGATGCCAGGCGGCCGCCCTCGCCGCCGAACTTGATGGTGTTGCCGTCGTCTGCGCCGAAGCACCTGCTGACGGCAGCAGTGTTCACCGCAATGCACCACGGAAACCCTAACAAAGTGTAAATCTTTCTCATTTGTTTACCTTTCCGGCTAAGTCGTCCGCTGCAATTGCGCCGGCCGGTTTAACCCTGGATTAAGAACCGAATGCCATGGTTCGCTGTGCTCCAAGGGATGGAGCTGTAATGAACCAGGAGACTTCGACATGTCATCGATCGTCCTTTCGTCGGCGGTTCGCTCGAATCTGCTCGCGCTGCAGAATACGGCCAGCCTGATCGCCACGACCCAGAACCGCCTCGCCACCGGCAAGTCGGTCAACTCGGCTCTCGACAACCCGACCAACTTCTTCACGGCTGCCGGCCTCGATAACCGCGCGAGCGACATCAACAATCTGCTCGATGGCATTTCGAACGGCGTGCAGGTGCTGCAGTCCGCCAACACCGGCATCACCTCGCTGCAAAGCCTGATCAATTCGGCCAAGTCCATCGCCAACCAGGCGCTGCAGACCTCGATCGGCTATTCGACCAAGTCGAACGTGTCGACCACCATTTCCGGCGCCAACTCCTCCGACCTGCGCGGCACCGCGACCTACGGCAACGCCACTGCCACCTCCAACATCCTCGATTCGGGTGCTGCGGGCGGTGCGACGCCGATCACCGGTTCGACCTCGCTCGGCGGCATCGCCGGCCTGCTCTCCGGCACCGCGCTGACGGGCGCCAGCACGGCGAACATCACCTCCACGACCAGCCTGTCGTCGCTCGGCATCACCGCCGGCTCGATCGCTGGCGCCAACGGCACCGTCACGCTTGCTGCGTCGGGCGGCAACTCGGTCGGCTCGGGCTCGACCATCAACAACTCGAACATCGACATCTCGGTTGCGACCGTCGGCGACCTCGTCAACGCCTTGAACCGCGCTGACGCCACGCCGTCCTATTCGGCCACCGCCGCCACCTCCTGGTCGGCCGCCAACGGCGTCGTCAGCGACAGCGCCACCGGCACCACCACCTACACCAACAACGGCATCGCCAGCACAGTCGCTTCAACTCAAACCGGCTCCGAGCTGCTCAAGGCCCTCGGCTTTGATACGACGACCGTCCCCGGCTCGCCGACCCGCGCGACCGGCGCGTCCGTTGCCGGCTTGGCTCTCGCTGCTCCGGCGACCGCCGACGGCAACACGCTGGTGAAGGACCTCAACGGCGTCAGCTTCGCTGACGGCGAGACCCTTTCCTCGACCGGCGGGTCGATCACCTTCTCGACGACGGGCGCCAACACGGCGACGACGATCAACATCAATACCGCCACCGTCAACCAGCTCATCACCGCGTTCAACGCGGCGAGCGGCCAGACCTTCGCGTTGGGAACGGGCGCCAATGCTGGCGAACTGACCGTCGACGGCGCGGCTGACACGGTGTTCACCGTCGGCGGCACCGGCACGCCGGCAGACCTGTCGGGCCTCCAAGGCACGGCCGGCGGTACCAGCACAATCACCTATACTCACGGCGCTTACACCGCCACCGCCCTGGAGACCAGTGTCGCCACTGCTACGACCAAGCTGACCGATCTGTCCTCGACCGGCGTCGCCGGCGGCGCGGCCATCGCCCTCGACGCGTCGAGCATCAAGGGCGCGGTGGGCACCGTCAGATTTGACTCGACCAACGTCAGCACCACCGCGACCTCAGTCGTCGGCACCGGCACCGGCGTCAACAACACCACCCTCGGCGCCAACGCCACGGTCGCCGACTTGCTCTCCGCCTTGAACCTGGCGGACGGCTCGCAGACCAAGACCATCCCGGTCACCTCGACCTGGTCGGAAAGCGCTGGCGTTCTGACCGACTCGGCGTCCTCGAACCTCACCGCCACCACCACCAACGCTCTGACCGCGCTCGGCTGGACCTCCGGCGTGCAGTCTGCGGGAACCTCCGGCACGGCGGTCACCTCCGCCACCACTCCGGCCGATACCGGCGCGACCACGCTGGCCTCGCTGACGGGTTCCAACGTGGCGGCGGGTGACACCCTGTCGGTCAACGGCAAGACCATCACCTTCGCTTCCGGCGCAGCTCCGACCGCTTCCGCGACGCATACCGGCGTCAACGGAAACATCGAAACCGACGGAAACGGCAACTCGACCGTCTATCTCGGCTCGGCCACCATCGCCGACGTGCTCAACGCCGTCGATCTAGCCAGCGGCGTCCAGACCGCCACTCTGTCGTCGTCCGGCGCCTCGCTGGCCGGCAGCGGCTCATCGGTCAACGCCAGCGGCCAGGTGGTTCTGAAGTCCTCCACCAGCGCCGATCTCTCGGTGACCGGCAAGGCGGACCTGCTGCACGCCCTCGGCCTCACGTCTTCGGTCGGTTCCGGTGATACCACCCTCACCGCCGCCCGTACCACCGCTACGTCAACGCTCGGTGCCCTGATCAAGGCCGGCTCGACCCTCAATGTCGACGGCAAGACCATCACCTTTGCGTCCGGAACGGCTCCGACTGCGTCGGCCTCGCATACCGGTGTGGTTGGCGGCATCGAGACCGATGGCGCCGGCAACTCCACCGTCTATCTCGGCTCGTCCACCGTCAGCGACGTGCTCAGCGCCATCGATCTGGCCACCGGCGTCAAGACGGCTTCGCTGTCCTCGTCCGGCGCCTCGCTGTCGACCGCGTCGGGCCTGACGCCCTCCTCCGTACAGTCGAACGGCCAGCTGCAGCTCGATACCGGCATCGCCAAGGATCTCAACATCACTGGCACCGGCAACGCGCTCTCGGCCCTCGGCCTCACCGGCAACCAGGGCACGGCGCTGTCGTTCAACGCCTCCCGCACCGCCACCACCGACACGCTCGACGGCAAGACGCTGAGCATCACGTCGTTCAACGGCGGCACGGCTGTCAACGTCACCTTCGGCGACGGCACCAACGGCACGGTCAAGTCCCTGGATCAGCTCAATTCGGCTCTCCAGGCCAACAACATGACCGCGACGCTCGATGCCAGCGGCAAGCTGACGATCTCGGCCAGCAATGACTATGCCTCCTCGACCCTTGGCGGCACCGAAGGCGGCGTCATCAGCGGCACGGCGACGGACGCCCTGTCGTTCACGGCGGCTTCCGCTCCGGTTGCCGACGCCAACTCGCAGACCACCCGCGCCAGCCTCGTGTCGCAGTTCAACACGATCCTCGGCAACATCGACTCCACCGCGGCTGACTCGTCCTACAACGGTGTCAACCTCCTCGCCGGCGACCAACTGCAGCTGACCTTCGACGAGACCGGCAAGTCGAAACTGTCGATCACCGGCGTCACGTTCAACGCTTCGGGCCTCGGCCTGTCGTCGCTGTCCAGCGGCACCGACTTCGTCGACAACGCCTCCACCAACAACGTGCTGTCGGCCCTCAACACCGCCGCCAACACGCTGCGCTCGCAGGCTGCGGCCTTCGGCTCGAACCTCTCGGTCGTGCAGACCCGCCAGGACTTCAACAAGAACCTGGTCAACGTGCTGCAGACCGGCTCGTCGAACCTGACCTCGGCCGACATGAACGAGGAAGCCGCCAACTCGCAGGCCCTGCAGACCCGCCAGTCCCTGTCGGTCTCGGCCCTGTCGCTCGCCAACCAGGCTCAGCAGAGCGTGCTGCAGCTGCTGCGTTGATATCTTAGCCTTCTCCCCGGCGCCCCCAGGACGAGGGCGCCGGGTTCCATCAAGAAAGCCTCCAGTCGCCCGGCTGGAGGCTTTCGCGTTTTCGCAAAGAAACGGTCCAGGCAACGGCCGCGCTACCGACCGGCACATCAGGCTGGACGCAAATCTAGAGCAGGATGCTTTCAGATGGAACCGCCCGGCGATCCATCCGAAAGCTGAATCACGGCTCTATGAATAGTTTAGAGCAGGATGCGACCGTGCGACGGCGGCATCGGCCTGACGCAGACTGGCCGATGCGTCCGCCTCAGTTGTCGCAGAACGAATCCTTCACTTCGCACTCGCCGTTGGAATATTTCTCGCAGGTTTCGCGTGCGTCCCGCGCCGCCTTGCGCTTGGTCTCGCCCTGCGCCCAACCGTAGGCATTATCGTTGATGCCGATCGCCAGCGCGCCACACTGGCCCGACTCCTCCGCCACGATCTTGCAGTTCGGTCCCTTCTCCCGGCAGTTCGCCAGCGCCTTGCGCCGCGCCTCTTCGGCCGAGTCGTAGTTCCAGGCCGTGCCATAGGCCCAGCCGGTCGAACCGGACTGACCGAACGCGATCGCCCAATCGGCCCGGGCGGCCCCCGTGCCAGCCCCCAGGACAGTTAACGCCAACGTTGTGATTGCCAAAAATCCGCGCATCGCAAATGCTCCCAATGAGAGTGATAAAGTCATGCTTCGTCTTGTCGATGGATCGCCCTGAGCCTTCCATCGGACAGCTTCCAGCCGAGGGACGCGAAACTGCTAAAAGAAATCGCGCAGCCCCTGAATCAGCCCCCCGGGCTGTTGGCAGAACCGGTCGCTTGACGCGCCCGCCTCATTCCTCGCAAAACGTATCCTGCACTTCGCAGTCGCCGTTCGAATATTTCTCGCAGGTATCGAGCGCCGACTGCGCGGCTACCCGCTTGGTCTCGCCCTTTGCCCAGCCCCAGGCATTGTCGGTGGCACCGATCGCCAGCGCGCCGCACTGTCCGGCTTCTTCCGCCACGATCTTGCAGTTCGACCCCTTGGCGCGGCAATTCGCCATTGCCTTCCTGCGCGCTTCGGCCGCGGTGCCATAGTTCCAGGCCGTACCGTAGGCCCAGGTGGTCGAGCCGGTCTGACCGAACGCGATCGCCCAGTCAGCCTGAGCGGCACCGGTTCCGGCCGCCACGGCAATCAACGCAAAAGCCGCAAGTGTCAAAATTCCACGCATCGTGATGTGCTCCCGATGACAGCGATGAAGAAAAGATCCGCAATCAGATAAAACCCTGGCTTCAGAGATATCTTCGGTCATCAGCCACCCGCTGGCAACCGATCTTATGACCTGAGGAGATAGTCCGCGCCGGCTTAACCCTGGCTGAACGGCCTCAGGGCGGCCAAAGTCCGTCGACCCACCGCGGAGCCAGGCAACGGCCAAGCAATGCCTCGGTCGCTTCGACGGCGACTCACGCAGGGCGCGAAGCCGTACGATGCTCCAACCGACTGCATTTGCGCCAATTCCTGCCCGAACCACGGCCCAGCTCCGACAGTGGAGTCGAGATCGCCCCAGCAAACACCAGCCTCCGGCCGGCCGACTGGAGGCTAGTGCAGTGACACAAACACGTGATTCATGCGTGCCGCAGGTTCACCGATCAAGTGTTTGTGTCGTAAACTGCACTAGAGTCATAGGGTTGCTAGTGCACCTTTGACTCATTCATTCGCTCTCGAACCTGCCGCACTATGAAGCGAATGAATGAGCCGGTGCACTAGTGCCGTCTCGGCCGGACCGAAATGGCGGAAAAGCCGCGCCCGCTTGCGCGAGCCAGATTCACGCGCCGGTCCTCGTCACGTCATTCGTCGCAGAACGTCTCCGAAATTTCGCAGTCGCCGTTCGAATACTTGTCTTCGCAAGCCTGCCGCGCCGCCCTGCGGGCTTCAGACTTGGTATCGCGTTGCGCCCAGGCATAGGCATTGTCCTTTTTGCCAAACGCCAGCGCCACGCACTGGCCGGAGTCCTGGGCGATAATTTCGCAGTTCGGGCCTTGCGACCGGCAGTTGGCCAACGCCTTCCGGCGAGCTTGCGAGGCGCTCGAATAATTCCAAGCCGTACCGGACGCCCAATGTTCCGATCCGGTCCGCCCGATCGCGATCGCCCAGTCGGCATGCGCCAACGATACGCTCGCTCCCATCGCAGCCAATGCAAATGCGGAAAGTGCAACAAGTCCACGCATGGTGACGCACTCCAGATGAGAAATGATAGGTAACGTTCAAATACTTGG
>JARLIU010000078.1 GCA_031291595.1 Ancalomicrobiaceae bacterium
CGCGACGCGCCCGACCATGCGGTTCGTCAATCTGAAGTCCCAGGACGCACTCGACATGCAGACGCTGCATCGATCGCGCGATCGTTTGGTCGGCGAACGGACGGCCCTGATCAACCAGTATTAGGGGGTGCCCGACAAGGCATTGACCGGCCTCGCCGCGCTCAAGCCCGCCGATGCCGATGCTGGCGAGGTGGCCGTTGCCATCGTCCATGTGGTCGGCATGCCGTTCGGCACCCGGCCGTTCCGCGTTGACATCGATCCGTCGCAGGATGGAGCCGAGATCGTCGACGGTGTCGCCGATCGTGTCCGCGCCGAGATGTTCCGTCGCATCGGGCTGGAAGACCTGCTCAAGCTGACCGTCAAGGCGTGAGCCGAATGCACAGGCAGACGAGCGTCAAGCGGCTGCCAAGACGGCGCAAGAATGAGACGTGTCGGCAAACCACGACACCTTCAATCCGCGGTCCAGCCGCCATCGACCAGGAGCGCCGAACCGGTCATCAGCGCCGATGCATCGCTTGCCAGGAAAACGATCGCGCCCATCAGGTCCTCGACCGTTCCGATCCGGCCGAGCTTGATGCGCGACAGGACGTCCGTCTTGAACGCCACGTTGTCGAAATACGGCCGGGTCAGTGGCGTCTCGATAAACGTCGGGCACAGCGTGTTGACGCGGATACCATGCGGCGCGAGTTCGATCGCCATCGAGCGGCTGAAGCCTTCCATTGCCCATTTGGTGGCGCAATAGAGCGAGCGGTTGGCGCTGCCGACATGTCCCATCTGCGAGGACATGTTGATGATCGACCCGGCGATGCCGGCTCCGATCATCCGGCGCGCAACGGCCTGGGCTGAAAAGAACGCCGCCCGCACGTTGAGGTCCATGATCAGGTCGAAGTCGGTCGGCTCCGCATCGACGAACGGTCCCGGCTTGTTGGTGCCGGCATTGTTGAGGAAGACGTGGAACGGCTCAGCCGCACTGACCGCCGCGCGCACGGCTTCGATGTCGGTCAGGTCCACGACCAGGCAGTCGGCGGCATGTCCGCGCGCCTTGAGAGCTTCGGCCAGCGTCGCGAGGCTTTCGGCGGTGCGCCCACACAGGGTGACGTGAGCCCCGGCGTCGGCCAGCGCGACAGCTCCGCCGAGCCCCAGCCCGCCGGCCGCCCCGGTGACGAGCGCACGACGACCGTCGAGGCGGAACGACGGCGCAGTCGGCAAGTCCATTGGCATGGCGTTTCCTTTGCGGTGCGGGTCAAGACGGGTTGCGCCGCCGCCGTTTACTCCCAAGCCGTTCAAGCGCTTTTTCTTATTCCGCGGCAACTGCGTATGCAACATTGCGGCCGCCGTAGCGGCGGACGCGGACGTTCGCCTGTTCGGCATGACCGACGAAGCCCTCGAGCATACACAGCCGCGAGCAATATTCGCCGATGAGGGTCGACGCCTCGTCGGTGAGCACGCGCTGATAGGTGCAGGTTTTGAGGAATTTTCCGACCCAGAGGCCACCGGTGTAGCGAGCCGCGCCGAGGGTCGGCAGAGTGTGGTTGGTGCCGATCACCTTGTCGCCAAACGCCACGTTGGTTCGCGGGCCGAGGAAGAGGGCGCCATAATTCGTCATATTGGCCAGGAAATAGTCCGGGTCCGCGGTCATCACCTGCACATGTTCGGAGGCGATGCGGTCGGCTTCGCGCAGCATCTCCTCCGAGCTGTCACAGATGATCACTTCGCCGTAGTCCTCCCAGGCCTTGCGGGCGATTTCGGCCGTCGGCAGGACCTGCAGCAACCGCTCGATCTCGCCGAGTGTCGCGGCAGCAAGTGCGCGGGAATTCGTCAGCAGGATCGCCGGCGAATTGGGACCGTGTTCGGCCTGTCCGAGCAGATCGGTGGCGCAGATCTCACCGTCGACGCTGTCGTCGGCGATGACGAGAGTCTCGGTCGGACCAGCGAAAAGATCGATGCCGACGCGGCCAAACAGCTGGCGCTTGGCCTCCGCGACAAAGGCGTTGCCAGGTCCGACCAGCATGTTGACCGGGGCGATCGACTGCGTGCCGAGTGCCATGGCGCCGATGGCCTGGACGCCGCCGAGACAATAAATCTCGTCAGCACCGGCGAGATACTGCGCAGCGACGATGGCCGGAGCGGGTTTGCCGTGGAAAGGCGGTGCGCAGGTCACCACGCGGCCCACACCTGCGACCTTCGCGGTGATGACAGACATATGGGCCGAGGCAAGCAGTGGATATTTGCCGCCTGGAACGTAGCAGCCGACGGAATTGACCGGGATGTGGCGATGGCCGAGCACGACGCCGGGCAAGGTCTCGACCTCGAGATCGAGCATCGTCGCACGCTGCTTTTCCGCAAAATTGCGGACCTGTGCCTGGGCAAACGTGATGTCCGCGATATTGCGCGCCGACAGCTCCGACATGCAGGCCTGGATCTCGGCATTGGTCAGACGGAAATCCGTGCGATCCCAGCCATCAAACCGAATGGAGAGTTCGCGGACGGCTTCGTCGCCGCGCCATTCGATGTCTTGAAGAATGCCCTCGACCGTCGCCCGGACTTTTGCAGCGTCTTCTGCGCGCAGGACCGCGGATCGGCCGCGTTTCAGAAACTCAGCCATGTTTTCCTCCTCAGGAGATGATAGAAATGACGTCAGAAGCAAAGGACAGCTTGGAGCGCCGTACTATGCGGGCCCCGTGTGGTCGCTTTCGTAGTTGATCGTGAAGTCGTCCGGCGGCTTCGGTCCCCAGAGATAGAACGCATTGCGATCTTCGTGATCTCCAGACTGCCAATCGTGGTCGGCAGAGACGAAGTCGATATCCGAGGAATACTCGGCGTAACTTCCCCATGGATCACGCACATAGTGGAAATAGTTGGAGCCGAGGACATGGCGCCCGAGGCCCCAGCCGTCGGTGAATCCCTTGTTGGCCATTTGCATGGCGCCGAGACCGACGTGATTGATCGAGCCGACATCCCAGCTCAGGTGATGCATGCCGGGCGCATCCGATTTTGCGAAGGCGATCAGATGGTGATCGCTGCCGTGTATGCCGTGCAGGAAGGCGATGCCGTCTCCGGAGCGGTCGGAGAGACGCAGTCCGAGCACGCTGCAATAGAAGGTGACCGCCTTGGCGACATCGCGCGTGAAGGCCAGAATGTGCGCCAGGCGGCGGGGCAGAACTCGCTCGGCCTGAGACCGCAATGGCGCGGCCGCTGTGTTCGCGGGTGCCGAGGCGTTGATGACCTCGGACTTTTGGTTGGGTGACGTCTTTTCCGCGGCGCGCAGCTCGACGAGGTTGCCGTCGTGGTCCCTGAACCAGAAGCCATTCGACTGAAATCCCGTCGGCGGGTCGATCAGCTGGACGCCCTGTTGTTCGACATGCTTGCGAAATACGCCGACCTCGTCGTCGAAGACGCCGAACGACAGGAAACTCAGTTTCTTCCTGGCGCCTTCGGTGATGCTTCCCCAGCGGTGCAGGTTTCCGACGGTATAGAGCCCGATTGCATTGCCCTCTTCGCGAACGTCAAGGCCAAAGGCCGAGTAGAAATCCCGCGCCAGCCCGAGGTCCGGCACGTTCATGCGGAAGCTGTCCATCGAGTGGACGCCGAGTACGCCTTCGCGGCGGCTTGCGCCGACGAATCCTCGAATTGCCGTCATCTCCTCCCCCTTTCCTGTTACCTTTTTGGTATCAGGCCGCCTTCGAACCTTGGACCACCTCATCTTCGACCGAGTTCATCAGCGTTCCGATCCGTTCGATCTCGACCTCGCAGACATCGCCCGCCTTCATGAACAGCGGCGGCGTTCGCGCGGCGCCGACGCCCGACGGCGTTCCCGTCATGATGACATCGCCGGGTTCCAACGTCATGGTCTGGCTGAGGATCGAAACCAGCGATGCCACGCCGAAAACCATGTCGTCGATATTGGCCCGTTGGACGACCTTGCCGTTAAGTCGTGTTTCGAGCGTCAGGCCGCGGCATCCCGGGGGCAGTTCGTCGGCGGTCACGAAAACCGGACCGAAGGCGCCGGTCGAATCGAAGTTCTTGCCGATCGTCCACTGCGGCGTGACATGTTGGTAGTCGCGGATGGAACCGTCGTTGAAAATCGAGTAGCCGGCGACGTGGTCAAGGGCGCTGTCGAGCGCAATCTTCGATCCGCCCCGCCCGATGACGGCGACAAGTTCGCCTTCATAGTCGAGCGTCTCTGACACCGTCGGCCGGATGATGGCGTCGCGGTGACCGATCAAGCTCGATGTGAACCGCGCGAAAATCGTCGGATAGTGCGGCTGCTTGTAGCCAGATTCGACCGAATGGTCGCGATAATTGAGGCCGACGCAGAGCACCTTCTTCGACTGGGTGAACGGCGGTAGGTAGCTGATAGCGTTCTGCGAGATAGGCCCGCCCGTGCGAAGTATGGCGCCAGCCTGACGCAGGCCATCGGCGCCGGTGGCGATAAGCGCGTCGAGGCGTCCAGGAAAGCGGGTGTCACCGGCAAGGAGTCCTGTCAGCGAACCGGTCTCTTCGATCGCCAGACCTTCGTCGCCGTTCTGCAAGAAGCGCACAAATCGCATCGTGTTTCCTCCATGTTGGACCTCAAGATCCTTGCTATAAAAATATTTGTCAATTAAAAATATATTTTCTTTCCGAAAAACCCGTGCTATCCCATTTGACAGCGGGCCGTAAGCGCCCGTCGAACGCCAAGAACCAAAGGCGGAGGAAGCCATGGGAGATTTCGATCTCGCGATCATCGGGCGCGGACCGGTTGGGCTCGCGCTTGCAGCATTTGCCGTGCAACTGGGCCTGAAGGTTGCGATCATCGAACGCCACCGCGACCTCTACAAGTTGCCGCGCGCCGGACATGTGGATCACGAGATCGTTCGGCTGTTTCAGTCGGTCGGAGTGGCCGAGGCGATGCTGGCCGACAGCTATCCGACGACCGACTACGTCTGGGTGAATGCCAACGGCGAGACGATGCTTGAGTTCGATTGGGGCGCGAAGGGCATCTCCGGATACAATTCCGACTACATGCAGTTTCAGCCGGTTTTCGAAACGGCGCTGAGCGAAAGGATTGCGTCCAGCCCGCGCGTAGACCAGTTTCTCGGTTGGGAGGCGCAAGCGTTGGCGCAGGATGACGCAGGCGTCGACGTGCGACTGGCGCGGACGAAGCTCCTTGACGGACAAACTAAGCCCGTCGCCACCAGTGAAATCAGTGTCATCCGGTCGAAATTCATCGTCGCCGCGGATGGCTCCAACAGCAGCACGCGCGGGATGCTCGGCATCGAGCGCGACGACTTCGGCTTCAATGAGAAATGGCTCGTTGTTGATGCACGCAAGAAACGCGAGTTTGCGCTTGATTTCGACTGCGGCCAGATTTGCGATCCAAGCCGGCCGGTGACCGTGTTGCCACTCGGCAAACGTCATCGCCGGTGGGAATGGGCCCTTCTGCCGGGTGAGACGGCCGCGGACATGGAGCGCCCGGAAAAGGCCTGGGAACTGCTCGGCCAGCGCGGCATCTCGCCGGACGATATCGAGATCATCAGGCAGTTGGTTTACACTTTCGAGGCACGCCATGCCCGTCAGTGGCAGCAGGGGCGAATCTTCTTGGCCGGAGATGCTGCGCATACGACTCCACCGTTCATGGGACAAGGCATGTGCTCGGGTCTTCGGGACGCCCGAAATCTGGCCTGGAAGTTTGATCTCGTTCTCCGGGGCATCAGCGAGCTGACGCTACTCGAAACCTACGAGATCGAGCGGTCTCCGCACACCCGCGACTGGACGATGATTTCGCTCGAGGCCGGCAAGGTGCCCTGTACGCTTGATCCGGAGGAGGCTCGTCGGCGCGACGAGCGGTTCCGGGCCGGCTGGAAGCCGCCCATGCCGGATTTCCCGCAGCTCCGCCATGGCATTCTCGCAGCAGGGACAGACAAGCTGGCCGGCACGCTGAGCTTGCAGGCGCGCGTGCAAAGGGACGGCCGGACCGAACTGTTCGACGAATTCTTTCCAAGCCATTCCTTCGTCGTCATCAGCACGAAGGCAAATCCCGCCTCGGTCCTGACGGCGCGGCAGGTTGCCATGCTTGCGGCCATCGGCGCCCAGTTCGTCCACATCGGCCCGCCCGGCAATGCCGATGCCGTTGATGCCGACGGCGCATATCGCGACTATTTCAGCTCGAATGGCATCGAGGCCGTCATCCACCGCCCCGATCTCTACGTCTTCGGCGCGGTAGGATCGCTCGCAGATCTGCCTGCCTTGACCGATCAACTTCTCAATCAACTTCGTCTCACCGATGCATTTCTGGCCGGCATAGGCGTCGGGAGCCCGAGGACGAAGGAGCACTCTATTGCCTGAGCAGCCGGTCCTCCTTGCCAGCGGCCTCGCCTGGCCAGAATCGCCGCGTTGGCGCGACGGTGAACTCTTCGTCTCGGACGTGCATAATTTCCGTTTGGTGAAAATATCATCGGGCGGTGAGGTTGAGACGATCTGTGCTGTCGAAGGCCGTCCGGCGGGCATGGATTTCGCCGCCGACGGGAGCCTGTTGTTGGCGACCGGTGTCGGCCGCGAGCTGCTGCGGATCGATCCATCGACAGGAGCATGTGAGCGTGTCGCCGACCTGAGCGGCATCGCCACTGCCTATCTCAACGACATGATCACGCATCAGTCCGGCTGGTCATGGGTTGGTGATACGGGCTTTCGCTTTGGTGTCGACGACCCCGTCGCCAATGGCAGGCTGTGGGCCTATCACCCGGCCCACGGTCTGAAGCTTGCCGCCACCGACATCTTCTTTCCCAATGGCATGGCCATCGAACCCGACGGCGGGATCCTTTATCTCGCCGAGACTTTCGGCAGACAGATCAGCGCGTTCGACATCGGCGAGGCCGGCACGCTGCACAACCGCAGCATCCATGCCGAACTTCCCGGCGAGGTCGACGGCCTATGCCTTGATGCCGACGGTTGCTTGTGGGCGGCCATGCTGTTCGAGGGGGCATTCCTGCGCATCTCGCCCGCAGGCGACGTCATCGGGCGGATCGACTTTCCGGGCCGCAACGCCATTGCCTGCGTCGCGGCGGGCGGTGACCGGCGCACACTTTACCTATGTGTTTGCGCCATGGACCGGACCGACGCGGGCAATCCGGTGCGGCACGGCGAGGTTTTCACCACAACCGTCTCCGTCCCCGGCGCCGGGCGGCCGTAACAACG
>JARLIU010000079.1 GCA_031291595.1 Ancalomicrobiaceae bacterium
CAACTGCACATTGTCCGCCGCCTCAGTGTCGCCAGCAATTGCCGCCGCGACGGAACGCACCTGTTCATACCCGGTCAGCAGTAAGAAGGTCGGTGCGCGCCCGTAGCTCTTGATGCCGACCGTGTAGAAGCCCGGCTCCGGGTGCGCCAGTTCGCGGTGTCCGTGCGGCGGCACTGAGCCGCAAGAATGCTCGTTCGGATCGATCAGCGGGCCGAGGGCCTTGGCGCTCTCGAGCCAGGGATCGAGTTCGAGCCGCAATTCACGCGTCAGCGCCAGGTCGGGGCGCTGACCGGTGGCGGCTATGATCCTGTCTATCGGTCCTATGCCATGGGGGCCGCCGGCCGTTTCCCCATCGACCATGAGCCTGCCACCCGCTTCGCGGATGACGCCGACTGCAAACCCGGTAACGAGCGTCACGCGGCCGCTCTCGGCCAACTGCCGCATGTTCGAGCCGAGTTCGCCGCGCGCCGGCAACTGGTCGGCATCGCCGCCGCTGTAGATCCGTGCGAGATTTGCGCTACGGGTCGCCCAGACGATGGCAGTGCCCGGTGCCTCGGTTGCGAGCCGTGCCAGGTCGAGCACCGCGTTGCCTGCCGAGTGGCCGGAACCGACGACAAGGGTCGTCCGGCCGGCATAGATGGCGCGATCGCGGCCCAGCACATCGGGAATGCCGTAGGCGATCCGCTCGGCAAACTCAGCCTCACCGATTGCCGGCAGGCCGCTGGCGCCGAGCGGATTCGGGGTCGACCATGTGCCCGACGCGTCGATGACGGCGCGCGCCAGATCGTGACGGATGTGGCCGCTGGCGTTGACCCGGAGAACGAACGGGTGCGCAGAGCGTTCGCGGCTGACGACCTTGTCCAATCCCTGGCGCGAAATCGCCGTGACGCGTGCGTTGGTCTCGATAACCGGGCGCAGTTCCGGTGTTGCGGCAAGCGGTTCGAGATGATTCGCCACCAGTTCGTGACCGGTCGGCAGCACGTCCGCCGGCGGCGACTGCCAACCGTGGGACGCGAGCAGCGAACCTGCCGCGGCGTCGACGCAATAGCGCCGCGGCGTGAAAATCCGCACATGACCCCAGTCGCGAATATTGCCGCCGACAGCCGGCCCGGCTTCGTAGAGCTTGACCGCAAGGCCGCGCGCCAGCAGGTGCGCCGCGGCCGCCAGACCAACGGGTCCGCCGCCGATGACGGCGACAGGAAGAGCATCGAGGTTTGATCGGAGCATCTTCCATCCTTCCAGCATGATAGAAATTGTCGACAAAGGAAGAGAGCGCCTAGGTGGCACTGTCCGCTACCGAGGCGGCGCCATCCGCTTCCGAGGCGCTACAGCCGGCGTCGACGCAGCATTCGTCGACCAGAAAGCCGACCAGGTTGTTCATCGCCGGGTAGTTGGCGCGACAGATCAGCGTCGTGGTCTGGCGCTCCTGACTGACCAGGCCGGTGAGGATCAGCCGGTGCAGGTGGTGCGACAGGGTCGAGGCGGCGATCCCGAGTCGTTGTTGCAGCCGTCCGACCGGCAGTCCGGCGTCGCCTGCACGGACGAGCGCGCGATAGAGTTGGAGCCGGGTCGCATTGCCGAGCGCTTCGAGTTGTTTGGCAGCTATTTCGATGTCCATGAAAATACGTATGCCGCCAGCGCAGGTGGAAGTCAATGCAAATTTCGATGATTATCGAAATAGAGGCGCGCGGGGTCGACGCTGCGTGACAAGGCCGGGAATGCCGAGCAATGCGTGAACAGATCGATCGCTACGGTCGCCCCGCCTCGACGCTTGCCTCGGCTCCGACTCGGTACGCCTCGGCGAGCACTTCGACCGGGTGGCTGACGGGATAGTCCAGCATCTGCGTGAACTGCAGCCGGCAGCCAAGGCATTCGGTGACGATGCGATCCGGCGCCTTGGCGCGGGTCCTCTGCATCAGTCCCGCCCCCATGGCGAGCGATACGTCATGGAACCCGGTCTTGAAGCCCATGACGCCGCCAAGGCCGCAGCAATCGTTGATGTCGCCGACGGTGTCGATCTCAGCGCCCGGCGCCTCGGCCAAGATTTCGGCCCACGGCTGGCCGATACCCTGTTCGCGCAAGTGGCAGGGTGGGAAATACGCCAGCCGTTCCGGCGGCAACGCACCTGCCGGCTTCAAGTGGCCGTCCCGGTTCATATCGCGCAGATATTCTCCCAACTCCCAGGTATGACTGGCGACCAGGATGCGCAGTTCGGCGTCGAGCGCGGCGAAATAGCCCTCGTCGTGAGCTTCGCCACTGTATCGCCGCCCGAGGATCTGGTTGATCACCCAGGGTTTGCGGAAGTCTTCCGAGGTGGCATTGGCGCGGCCGGTATGGGACTTCGCCTCGATCGCCAGCTGGTCGCTGATCTCACCGGTATCGCCGTTCACTGCCGCCGCAATGTCGGTGACATGCCGGCGCCAATCGGGTGAATATTGCGCGCCGCGCGCCAGAACCGATTTCAGGGCGAAACTGCAGGTGGGACAGGCGGTGACGATGTCATAGCCCGCCTCGATGCAACGCTGCAACACCGTCAAGTTGGATTCGGCAAGTTTGAAGGTGCGGTACCGATCCCCCTCCAGATAGGTCGGCATGCCGCAGCATTGCTGTTCGGGGACATGCACGCTGACGCCGTTGGCTTCCAAGACGGCGACCGTGGCCTTGGCGACTTCGGGAAACATGTAGCGCGCGGTGCAGCCGACGAAATAGGCGACCTTGCGGCCGGGACTCTCCCGCGTCCGATCGAGGCCCTTCGCCCTGACCCAGGCATCGAACCGCTCGATCGGGAAGGCCGGCAGCTTGCGCTCGCCGTGCACGCCCAATGCCTGTTTCAACAATCTGGCCACCGGCTCGGTGCGCAACAGGAAATTGGTCAGTTCCGGAAAGGTGCCGCACAGCCGCCCGACCAGTTGCACGTCTTCCACCAGGCGCACCCGCAACGGCAGTCCGTCCCGGTCGACGAAGGCGTCCTTGGCCTGTCGGATCTGCACCTGGATCGACTGGCACGGGCATTGGCCGCAGGCGTTGCAGAGGTCGACAAGACCCTTGAGGTCCTGCGACGACGGCTTTTCGCTGTGCTTGCGGACGCGATCGCTCAGCGTGAACAGCCGCGGGAAGTACGGACACGGAGCGTCCGCCAGCATCTCCCGGCACTGCCCGCAGTCGGCGCAGATCGTCATGACACGGTGTGCCAATGCTTCCGGGGCTGTCGTCGTCATTCCCAACGGCTTTCCAAAGCCAAATCGATCCGTCGATCATGCCATAGACGCCACCTCAGCGGCATGATCTGGAACAGGCTGACGGCGCTTGGCGGAGACTGAATCAATCCGGTCGTTTCAACCGCCGATCGATAGGATCTCGAGCCGCTCAGATGCACGTCTGCGACTGTGGGCATCGAGCCAGGCGCGCATCGCAGCCCTATCGGGATCGATGATGGCGCAGAATTCGCCGGCGAAGGCCTCCAGCGCTGGAACGGCAAGCAGGCCAACGCCGATCAGCACCGGGATGTCGCGGCTGATTGCGACCGCGATGGCATCGCGCATGCCGCCGCCTTCTTCCTCCGCCTTGGCGAACTTATTGAGGATGACGAGATCCAGATCCCCGATTCGGATCGTCTCCTCGACCCGCGCGGCAGCCTCGGTGAGCGCGCTGGTATCCATGCGGCAGCCGCGTGCCTCGTTGCCGCGATCCTCTGAAATCCGGATGATCCGCCCGGACGACAGGTCGATCAGATCCATGTCGCAACGCCGCCGCCCCGGGCGCCGTTCATCCCGTTGCACGACGCCGGCAAGCCGCAGTCCCCTGGTCCGGGCGAGCGACACCGCTTCGGCCAGCAGGGCATCGGCTGTGGCAGGATCGCTGCGGCGGATCGCGCAAATTCCAGGGATCATGGCAAGCCCAACGTTATCGAATGATCGCGTCGAAGCGGGCCGGATCGCCTCCGGCCCGCCGCGTCCGACGTGGTCAGACCTTGTACTCGGTCGACTTGAAGCTCAGGGCCTTCACAGAAGGCGGAGCCGAAGCGATCTTCCGAATATTGGCCCAGTTGTGCTTGTAGTCGGGAATGATCAGCTCGTTCACCCCGGCATTGACCACATTGCCTTCGACGCCCTTTGGGAAGCCGAACAGCATGAAGGTCTGTTTGCGCCGGGCCGTCGGCGTCGGATAGGCCATCGCCTGGGTCGCACCGGCGTCGTTGTACATCTCGACCAGATCGCCGGCCGAAACGCTGAGATCCTGCATGTCGTCGGGGTTCATTTCGATGATTGCGTAGGGCATCCGGCCCATGACGAAGTCATTCTGCTGATCCATGAAGGCGTTCTGCCAGACGATGTTGGTGCGGCCGTTGTTGATGAGATAGGCATATTTCGCTTTCTCGTCGGCCTTGCCCGGCGCCGCCCAACCCCGCCACGGCGCGGCGAGGAACTTGGCCTTGCCGTCCTTGGTGGAGAACTTGCCGTCGACATAAAGACGCTTGGTGCCGACGATCTTGCCGTCCTTGAAGTCGACCGCCGGTTCGTGGAAGCCGTTATTGCCCATGACTTTCAGGCGCTCGTAGGTGACGAACTGGCCACCGTTGGCGTTCTTGGTGTAGCCATCGACGAAGGCGTCCTCCTCGGTCTTCCAGTCGAAGCCCTTGAACTGGTCGGCATAGCCGGGTTTGCCGGCATCGCGGAACACGCGCTCCAGATTGTTGGCGAGGCGCGCGGCGATCAGGCAGTCGGGCATCGCCTGTCCGGGCGGGTCCATGTAGCGCTGGGTCAAGCGCATGCGGCGCTCGCCGTTCATCGAGGTGAGGTTCATCTCGCCGGAGATCGCCGCCGGCAGCCACACGTGGCTCGCTTGGCCGATCTGGGTCGGGATGATGTCGGTATCGACCGAGAACAGCCCGCCCTGGCGGATCGCCGTCATGATCGCCGCCACCATGGCGGTGCGGTCACCCCACGGCACCGTGTTCATGGCGTCCTTCACCAAGTCGGTGCGCTTCTTGTAGACCTGCTTAAAGCGCATGGCATTGAGCGTGGTCTTGTAGTGATCGCAGGCCCAGATGTGGTGCACGCCACCGCGGCCCTCGATGAGGAGCTTATCGACATAGGGTGCTGGACGTCCGACATGGGCATCCGACGGGCGCACGTAGCCCTCCTGATGGCCGCCAAGCCGCACGACACCGCCGCCCGGCCGCCCGATATTGCCAGTGGCCAGCGCGATGTTCACCAAGGCGCCATTGGTGCGGTAGTTGTCGTTGCCCCAGATCAGCCCCTTCTCGTAACCGATCATGGCGCGCCGACGCTTGTTGCCGGCCTTCGGCGCCGCGATCCATTCCGCCGCCTTGGCGATGTCGGCCTCCTTTAATCCGGTGATCTTGGCGCAATCGGCGAGCGACGTCCGGTTGGCGGCAAGAGCGGCGGTAAAGTCGGTCAGTTCGTGGTCCTTTTCCGGCACGGCATCGCCGGGACGGGCGATGAGCTGCGGCCCCTTGGCGGCGGCGGCGACGGTGAAGTTCTGGATGAAGTCCCTATCGATCCAGCCTTTGTCGGCTATGTAGGTGAGGAGCCCGTTGAACAGCACCAGATCGGTCCCCGGTTCGAGCGCCAGATGCAGCACCCGGTCCGCGCCGGCCTCCGCCTCGCAGGCCGCGACCGTCAGCGTGCGGCGCGGATCGACGATGATGATGCGGCCCTGTTCCACTGGCTCGCCGGGGAACTCCGCTTTCTTCTTGTCGAGCGAGGCACCCTTGAGGTTCGGGATCCAGTGATTGAGGAAATAGTTGGTCTGCGCTTCCAACGGATTGGCGCCGACCACCATGATGGTGTCGGCGAGTTCGGCGTCCTCGTAGCAATTGTTGAGTTCGCCGACGCCCATGTCGCGGGTGGCATGGACTTCCGAATTGTAGGCCGGGCGGTTGTGGATGCGGACGTTCTTCACCTTCATGGCGCCGAAGTAGAGCTTGCCGGTGCCCCAGGTGTTC
>JARLIU010000080.1 GCA_031291595.1 Ancalomicrobiaceae bacterium
CATTTGCGTCCCACTTGCCGCACGTGCTGGAGCAAATGTCGGAGTCGGACCACTAGCTACTTATTGAATCTAGTGGAGCTTTTAATTCGACATTTGAGTTCGTCTCTCCCCGCCCGCTCGGACTCAAATGTCGAATTCGCTCCGCTAGTCAGCGTGAGTAGATTCCGAACCTGAAAAGATCGACGGCAGATTGCTACAGATCATTCGGGCACAGTCATGCCGGGCGCTCGGCCAAGAATGGGAACGATGGCGGGCGATGATCAATCGACGGACGAGTCTGTTGGGTGGTGGTGTCGCGGTCGTTGGGGCTGATGCTCATATGCCACTTGTCGAAGAATGGGCTCGATGCAGGACGACGGCGCCTCCCTTGCTGGGACCCGCCCAGGACTGAAGGGCGGGCCTGCCACACGCGAACTTGTCCGCTGCGCGACACTCGCGGCCTCTGAAAGATGCGCATGACCGAATCCCGACCGCACTGCTTAGGCGCATGCGGGACCCGGTAAGGTTCCAGCATCGAAATCCCCGGAGCGCGTCAAACCGGACGCCGGCTCCCAACCCTGGAAGGCAAAGCCATGATGACCAAGTTCATCGCTTCATTCGCCATCGCCGCCGTGGTCGCGACCGCGGCCATCGCCACTTCGGCCCCGGCCGAAGCCTACTATCGGCACCACCATAACGTCGGTCCCGGCATCGCTGCCGGCATCATCGGTGGTCTTGCCGTCGGCGCCATCATCGCCTCGCAGCGCCCGGCCTACTCCGACGACGGCTACGTCTACGACCGCCCCTACGAGCGCTGCCGCAGAATGCTCTACGAACGCGACAACGGCCAGCGCTACTGGCGGCGGGTCTGCAACTGAGGCCACGGCCAACGCTCCGGCGAGATCGCAACGCCAACCGGATAGGTTGCGGAACAGGTCGGAGCCGGCACCGATGGTCGCGCGACGCAATGGATGTCGGTGCTTCGACATCAATTGCGGAGCGGTGACCTGATCCCGTGTTGCAACGCACGCGCTTCAGCCAAGATGCGGACTGGGGCAGCGCGGGCTCGACCCGCCTGCCCTCCGCGCCTCGCCGATCGACATCGGCCTTGCCGCCGAGCCGAACGTCCTTTACCGAACAGCGATCGCAGCCACCCGGCCGGATCACCTTTGTGGCAGACCGCCCGGTCCTCTGCCGTTGCCGAAGCGGTTGGCGGCGGGAAAGTTGCGCTGCGGCTGGCGACCGGCATCGCCGCGGTTGCCAATCCAGTCCTTCGCTTCGGCGGGCGAGCGGCAGAGGCGGACGATTGGCCTATAGGGAACGTCCCAGACTGTAAAATAACTCAGTCAATGCCGCATGAGACTGGCTCAGACGCAAGGCAGCCGCACTCGCCGTGCGGGCGAGCCGAACCGATACAATCTCTTGCCAGTGAGCTTGCATACTCCGGCAGCGAGAGCGGAACTTGCAATTCCCGAAGGAGCTGTGATGAGCAACGGTTATCGTTTCGGACGGCGAATGACTCTTCCATCCACCGTGCAAATCAAACACGAATTGCGCATGATGATACTGGCCGACAGCATAGATGCCCTCCAGCAGGAGCAGACGGCGCTCGAGGTGGCCGATGGCAAGGCCCCGGACCCAGCGACTGTGCCCGAGCAAAAAATACCGCATTTGCCGTCTTCGTGAGCTTCCACGGCGTCCGGGAATTGCGTCGGAGAGCCTTTTTAGATCGACGATTTCAGTGTCGTTATTCGCCCAATTGACCACAATTTCGCGAATCGATCCGTCTTCGAGCTGACCAGACGAGGTTCCAGCGCCGGCTTGGGCGATCCGATCGAGCCGTTCGGCCGAAGGTGCCGCGCCGCTGTTCCGGCCATGAGTACCAGGTCAGACCGATGTTGGCAGGTTGAGCCACGTCCGCGCGACGCAGGCCGAGACTGTGGCGGCGCTCCGACTGAAGGCCGAGCGCACCGGGTTCGAGCTTCGACCGGCGGTCCCGGAGATAGGTCGCGAGCCGGTTGTCGGCGGCAAGATGCCGGCTTATCCGGGTAACTCCTATACTATGATAACGTCACTACTTTACCAGAATAGACTGGTGACCTAGGTGTGTCTCCAACGAACATGTCGGAGGCATTCCCATGCGTGTATTTGTGACTGGCGCGACCGGATTCATTGGCTCGGCCGTCGTCAAGGAGTTGATTGCGGCGGGCCATCAGGTCATCGGACTTTGTCGCTCGCAGAACAAGGCGGCGGCTTTGGCTGCAACCGGCGCTGACGTTTGTCTCGGCTCGATCGAGGACGATGACTGCCTCAGAAACGCAGCCGCTCGATCGGACGGCGTCCTGCACCTGGCCTTCAACCATGACTTCTCCAAGTTCGTGGCAAACTGTGAGGACGACCGGCGCGTGATCAGGGCGCTCGCTTCGGGTCTCGCCGGTTCCAATCGGCCGCTTGTCGTGACGTCTGGAACCGGGATTGCCAACACCGTGCCTGGTCAGCCGGCCAAAGAGGACAATCCGATTGTCGGTTCCAACGTGCATCCGCGCGCCGCCTCGGAGGAGGAGGCCGCGGCCGTCGCAGCCGATGGGATGAATGTCTCGGTGGTGCGATTGCCGCAGGTGCACGACCCGGTCAAGCAGGGGCTCGTCACCCCGGCGATTGCGATGTATCGCGAACGCGGCGTGTGCACCTACATCGGCGACGGGCTCAATCGCTGGCCGGCAGCGCACGTTTTCGACGTTGCCCGCCTCTACCGGCTGGCGATCGAACGGGCCGAGCCGAACGCGAGATATCACGCGGTTGCCGAAGATGGCGTGACGATGCGCGCCATCGCCGAAGCCGTCGGTCGACGCCTGGAGTTGCCGGTCAAATCCATCGGCCCGGAAGATGCCCCGGCGTATTTCGGCTGGCTTGCCATGTTTGCCGGCTACGACTTGCCTGCCTCCAGCGCACAGACGCGGCAAAAGCTGGGATGGGAGCCGACCGGGCCAAGCCTGATCGACGATCTCGCAAGACTGCAACTGCCTGCAAGCTGACGTCCGCAACATCCTTTGCGACAGTGGCAAGGATTGGCACTGTCCCGGTCGAGACCGTCGTCTTCAACTTCGGTGGGCGATTTCCACGGCCAAGCGACGGCTGTGTGCCCATTTCGGTTGCCGATCGTCATCCAATAGGTAGTATTTTCCGATAGCGCCGAGGGGCCCGGCATCCGTACCGAGACCGCGCCGGGTCGCTCGGCCAGCCGATTGCTCCGCTAGCTCATGCCGAAAGGACGGACCATGGACCGCCGTCAATTGGAGGTTCGTTCGAACGCCGCAGCCGCGGCAACCGAGCCAGTCGCAAGGAGCGCTGATGCCGGATCGCCGTCTCCCGCCGGCCCGGTTCCCGGTTCGGTGCCGGAAACGGACATCCGGAAGGCGCGCTTTCCCGAAGGCTTCATCTGGGGCGCCGCCACGGCGTCCTACCAGGTCGAAGGGGCCTGGAACGAGGACGGCAAAGGCGAGTCGATCTGGGACAGGTTTGCCCATACCCCCGGCAAGGTCAGGGGCGCGGCAACGGGAGATGTGGCCTGCGACCAGTACCATCTTTATCGGCAAGATGTCGCGCTGGCCAAACAACTCAACCTCAAGAGTTACCGGTTCTCCATCTCCTGGCCCCGCATCCAGCCGAACGGCACCGGCGCGCCCAACATGAAGGGGCTGGACTACTACAGTCGTCTCGTCGACACCCTTCTCGCGGCGGGGATTCGGCCGTGGTGCACGATGTATCACTGGGACCTGCCGCAGGCGCTCGAAGATCGCGGCGGCTGGCCCAACCGAGATCTCGCCAGCTACTTTGCCGACTACGCCGGCATCCTCGCCAAGCACCTCGGCGATCGCATCACGATGTGGGCGCCGTTCAACATGCCGTGGGCCATCGCCTATATGGGCTACGCCGCCGGTGCTTTTCCGCCCTGCCGCACCAGTTTTCCGGCCTTCCTCAAAGCGGCGCATACGCTTGCCCTGGCACAGGGACAAGCACACCGTGCCGTCAAGGCCGCGTCGTCGAAGGCGACCGTCGGCAGCGCCTATGAGATGGCTCCCGCCTATCCGAAGACCGATTCCGACGCGGATCGCGCGGCGGCCGCGCGCTATCACGCCATGAACAACGTGTTCTTTCTCGAAGCCGCGACGAAAGGTCGCTATCCCGACGCGTTCGTCGGTGAACCGCCGTATGACCTCATGGGCTTCAGGCCGGGTGACGAGCAGCTTCTCTATGCGCCGCTCGACTGGGTCGGGCTGCACTACTACTCGCGCCGCGTCGTGTCGGATGCGAGCCACGAGCAGCACTTCGGCGGCGGAAGCTTCAGCGGCACCGAGATCGAAACAGGTGGCCCGGGCGGCCGCGACCCCTACACGCGGTTTCGCGCCGAAATGCCCACCGAGGGGCCATTGACGGAGGCGGGCCTGGAGCTATGGCCCCGCGGTATCTATGATCTCGTCACTCAAATCTCCAACGAGTACAATCATCCGATCATCGAAATCACCGAAAGCGGCTGCAGCTATCTCGACGCGCCGTATGACGAAGACAACGGGCGGGTGCCCGACGTGCGGCGGATCGAGTGGTATCGCCAAGTGCTGGCCGAACTCGCGCGGGCGATTGCCGATGGTGCCAATGTCCGGGCCTTTCATGCCTGGTCGCTGCTCGACAACTTCCAGTGGGCCGAGGGTTTTACCGAGCGCTACGGCCTGATCTATACCGACTTCAGAAGCCAGAAGCGCACGGTCAAGCAGTCCGGGTTGTGGTATAGCCGGGTCGCCGCCACCAATCGGCTCGACGGATAGCCGTGCCATGACACAACCAACACCGGGGCCGGCGCGGCAGTCGATCGGCACCGTCGCTCGCCCAAGCGCGCCGAGCTTCAAATTGGTCTGCCGCCCCGGCTGGGCAGGATAGCGCGCCTATACACTTGCTGACGACGGCACAAATTCATCAACGGCAACATAGGAAGAACACGTCACCCGGGTTTCGGCGTTGGCGCGGAAGGCTTTTGCTGGTACGAGCCCCGGCTTGAAACAAATCACCGACTGGTCATTCCTTCGATGATCGGCGGGATATTTGGGGAAACGGCAATGGCTCAGGGCGGTCGCGACGGATTCACCAGCACATTCGGCGCACTGCTGGCCACTCTCGGCTCGGCCGTCGGTCTCGGCAACATCTGGAAGTTTCCGTCATTGACGGGTTCCAACGGCGGCGCCGGATTTCTCGCGGTCTATCTCGCCGCCACCATTCTCGTCGGCCTGCCGGTGATGATCGCCGAGACCATGCTCGGCCGGGCGGCACGCGCCGACGCGGTCACCAGCTTCGACCGGTTGGCGCCCAAGGGCCAATGGTGGTGGAAGGGCATCGGCTGGATGGGCTTCGCCGCGGCCCTGTTGATCATGGCGTTCTATTCCGAGGTGGCCGGCTGGGTCTATGCCTACATCTTCAAATCCGTGACCGGCGAGATCAGCACTGTCGATCCCAAGGTGGCCGCCGTGGTGTTCGGCAAGCTGGTCGCCGATCCGACGTCGTCGCTGATCTGGCAGTGGGTGGTGCTCGGGGTGACGGGCGTCATCATCGCGTTCGGCGTATCAAAGGGCATCGAGGCGGTGGCGCGACGGCTGATGCCGCTGTTGTTCGTCCTGCTCCTGGTTCTGTGCGTGCGCAGCCTCAGCCTGTCGGGGGCATGGCAGGGACTGGCGTTTCTGTTCAACCCGGATTTCGCCAAGATCACGCCGGCGGTCGTCTTGACCGCCCTCGGGCTGGCGTTCTTCAAACTGTCGCTGGGCATGGGCACCATGCTGACCTACGGCAGCTACTTCCGCGACGATCAGAATATTCCCGCCACGGCCGCACGCGTGATGCTCGCCGATCTGTCGGTGTCGCTGCTGGCCGGCATCGCCATCTTTCCGGCGGTGTTCGCCTTCGGCTTCGAGCCGGCCGCCGGTCCGTCGCTGGTGTTCATGACGATCCCGGCGGTGTTCACCTCCATGCCGGGCGGCGTCGTGTTCATGACCGTGTTCTTCGTGCTGACCGCCATCGCCAGCGTCGGCGCCATTCTGTCGCTGCTGGAAGTGCCGGTGGCGATCCTGTCGCAGCGCTATCGCATGAACCGCAAGCTGGCCGCCCTCACCACCATCGCCATCATCGCCGTCATGGGCTGCCCCGCCGCGCTGTCGCAAGGCGCGATGGCGAATGTCAAGCTGTTCGGCTTCAACCCCTTCGACCTGTTCGATTTCCTCTCGTCGAACGTGCTGCTGCCGTTGGGCGGCATCCTGATCTGCCTGTTTGTCGGCTGGGTGGTCGGACTGGCGGGCCCGGAACGGCGCCTGTCCGTCGACGGATCCCTGGCCAACCGGGTGACCATCCGCACCGTGTTCTTCCTCATCCGCTACGTCGCACCCGTCGCCATTGCCATCGTGCTGCTGAACGGGCTCAAGCTGTTTTGAGAGTTCAGTCAGTCCGCGAAGCGGCAACTTGTGAGAGACTGCAAAGGATCGGCCACCCGCGTTGGCGAGGGACTCGAACGCGCCAGGAGGGGACGGCCAGTCGGAATCGGCCGGCGTTCCAGCCGTGGACCTCTGTCCCGGTCGAAACCGAGCTGTCGCCCACGAGAGCAGGACGCTTTCAGATGGATCGCCGGGCGATCCATCTGAAAGCTGAATCGCTGCTCTATGAATAGTTTAGAGCGCTGATTCAGCTGTCACATGTTTCCATGTGACAGCATCGCGCTCTGGGGTCCGATCTCCTGCCTATCGAACGACGACGTCTGCAGAAGACTTTTTGATCTTCGCACGATAGTTTCGCGCCGAGTGTTGCATTTAGCAACACTTCGCACCCCCCATTTTGCCAACTATTTGATGTTATTCACTTTACCACCGAATCAAGCGATTAGGTACGTGAACGGACTTGTGGCTGCACCGCACGATACATAGATTCCTTATTCGGCCTCAAGCAAGTAAAGATATTCCCGTCTCCCAACAAGCGGCAGGTAGAATGTCTTGCGACACAGCCGAGTGGAGCGGTTGTCATGATCCCAGTCAACATCACCGAAAGCGTCATCTCGTTTCGTTCGTCCCATTGGGATCGCAAGCTGTTCGACGAGCTGGTGCCACTGCCTGAAGGCACGACATACAACGCCTATCTGGTGAAGGGCTCCGAGAAAACGGCGCTGATCGACACGGTCTATCCGCCGAAGACCGCGGATTTCATTTCGGCTCTGCAGCAGACAGGGATCGAGACACTCGACTACATCATTTCAAACCACGGCGAGCACGACCATTCCGGCTCGATCCCGGCGGTACTGGAATTGTTCCCGAATGCCAAGGTCGTCACCAACATGAAGTGCCGGCGGTTCATCTTGGACACGCTGCCGGTCGACAAGGACGCGTTCATCACCATCAAGGACGGCTCGACGTTGTCTCTCGGAGACAAGACCTTGACCTTCCTCATGACACCGTGGGTCCACTGGCCGGATACGATGATCACCTATCTGGAGGAAGACCGCATCGCCTTCACCTGTGACTTCCTGGGATCGCATTTTGCCACCACGGACCTGTTCGCCATCGACGAGGCGCGTGTCGAAATCGCCGCCAAGCGCTACTACGCTGAAATCATGATGCCCTACCGGGCGTACTCAAAGGAGGCGCTGGATCGGCTGGAGCCGTTGAAGCTCGATTTCATTGCTCCAGGCCACGGCCCGGTTCACGCCCGCCCGGAGTTCATCACGGGCCTCTATCGGCAATGGACCGCCGACGAATGCAAGCCGACCGTCGTGATTCCCTACCTCTCGATGTACGAGAGCACCGCCACCATGGTCACCTATCTGGTGGATCGCCTGCAGGAACGCGGCCTCAGCGTGCGCCCCATCAATGTCGTCGATCTCGATTCCGGTGAGCTGGCGATGGCGCTGGTAGAGGCGTCCACCGTGGTGTTTGCCTCGCCGACGGTGTTGTCCGGGGCACATCCGTTCGTCGCCTACGCGGCGCTGCTCGCCAATATGTTGGCTCCCAAGACGAAGTTCGCCGCGGTGGTGGGGTCTTTCGGCTGGGAAGGCACTCTGCCCGATGTCATCCAGGCGATGTTGCCGAAGTTGAACGTCACCTTCTTCGAGCCGGTGCTGGCCAGGGGCGTTCCGCGGGAGGAAGCCTTCGCAGAACTCGACAGGCTGGCCGACGATATCGCCCGCGCCAACTTCGGCGGGGCCCCGGCCGCAGCCCAGGAGGTGGAAACGGCATAAGCTGATGCAGGCGATTGCGCCAGACCAGCCTAGCCCCATGGCAATCGCAAACCAAATGGCTCGACCGCCAGTCATGGTCTGACCTGTGGCGACGGCGGAGGCGCCGCCGACAACCGCAATCGTCGTGCCGATGGCTGCTAGGAAGACCGGAATTGAGATGCCGCCACCCATGCTGAAGCGGGTGAGGACAGTGGTCAGGCCGAGGAGCACCGCCGGGACGATGCCGCCAATCACAAGCGGCGGAATGGTCATGGCCGTCACCTCGATCCTGGGAAATATTCGACATGGGTTTCGCCGGTGCGGCCGAAATAGACCGCCCGCTTGCCCGAGAATGACACCATGTAGCCGGCGCATCCGGCCGCTTTGGCCTTGGCGCAGAAGCCCTTGTAAGTGTAGCCGGGCACAAGGTTCTGCGCCTCTCGAATAGCTGCGCCGAGGGCGGCATCATCGAAGCTCGCCGCAACCGGAACATCGGCCTCGTGAGCCTTGAGTTCGATGCTCTCGTCATTTGGCAGGTAATACGTGGCAGTCTGTCGCCGGAAATCGACGATGTAACTTTCGAAGCCTGCCCCCATCAGCGTTCCGACGATTTCGGGGAACGTCATCGTATTGGTTTCAGCACCATCCTTGCAATTTTCGGCAATAGTCTTCTGCTGCGTGTCCATGCGCATTCTCCTTGGTCCTTGGTGATGGATGAAGTCTGCTCGTCAGTCGACTGGCATGGTCGTCAGGCCACGCCGTGCGACGATCTCTTTGAGAAGGCGCTCCAGAGTGGCGCGCTCTTCGGACGTCAGGTGGTCGAAGAATTCAGCGTCGTTCTGGTCGGCGAGAGCGGCCAGTTCCGGCACGAGTGCGCGAGCTGAATTGGTTAGGGCGAGTGTCTGTGCCCGCCCATCGCCGGGGTTGGCGGTGCGAACCAGGAGGCCCTTCACGATGAGACGGTCGGCGAGCTTAGTGATTGCTCCCCGTGTCATGCCCATGTCAGCCGCGATCGCGCTCGGGGCCATCTGGTCATGCGTGTAGAGCGTCCGCATCACAGCCCACTCCGCCACGGTCACGTCCTTGGCGGCGATCTTGCTGGCGAAGGAATGCGATACATGGTTCGACACGTAGCGAAGCCAATAGCCGAGGTGCGAGGTGAGGTCCGAGGCGGATAGGGTGGACATCGAGCAAACCCTTCATTGACTAGGAAACTAAATGAGGATGATTTCCTAGTCAATCAAATTATTGGACGCCGAGTGATTTGCAAGAGCCAAGACTTTTGCGCGGCTGTCTGGCCCTTGCAATGTCAACGGCTTCGGTCGCGCAAAAGTCGCGTACGACATATATGCTCGCATTCGGGCCAATTGCCGCCAAAGACGGGGTGGAGACCGCGCCGCCGCCCGGCATTGCCCGTTTTGGAGAGGCCCGGTTGATTCATCGCAAGGGCGTTTCGTCCGTCAACCGGCAGACTGGCGCTCGACACGTGCTTTGTGGAGCGTCCAATGGCCGGGAAATACACCCTCGTCGGCATCTCCGGCAGCCTGCGCCGGGACTCCTACTCGACGGCAATTCTGCGCACGCTCGCCGAAGCGATCGCCGAGCAGGCAACCACCGTCATCGCCGATATCGGCTCCATTCCCCACTATAATGCCGATCTCGACACCGACGACGCGCCGGCGCCCGTCCGGCTGCTGAAGCAGCAGATCGCCCGCGCCGATGGGCTGATCGTCGTTTCCGCCGAATTCAATCACGGCATTCCCGGCGTGCTGAAGAACGCCATCGACTGGGCGTCGCGACCGGTGTTCAAGTCGCCGCTGAGAGACAAGCCGGTGCTCATCGTCACGGAATCCCCGGCCTTCACCGGCGGCGTCAGGGCGCAATACCAGCTGCGCGAGACCTTGGTTTCGACGCTGGCCCGGCCGGTCCCGACGCCGGAAATCGTCATCGGCGCCGTGCAGACCAAGGTTGCCGGTGGCCGCCTCACCGATCGCGCCGCGATCGATTTCGCCGTCGCGGCGATCGACGTCCTGTTCCACGAGATCGACCAGCTGCACGCGGCGCTGACCGCGTGACGATGCCCGGCCGCCGGCACAGACGGCGGCACGGCCTGCAAGCGCGGCACGATGGTCCGAGACGCTGGTCGGCCGGGAGCGGGGCTGCTACCTCGACGCCTCCGGCTGCATCATCCGATCGCCGGTCGTCGATTGCCTGCTGCCCGACGCGCGTCGTGCCGCAGAGATGGACCGGCATCCGTGCAGCGGCGTTGCGGCCAGGCAAGCAGCGGCTGTGCCCTCGGTCACGCCGCCGGCTTGATCTGCTGGTCGGGTTCGTTGCGACCGAGACCGGAACGGGCGAGCAGCGCCATGTAGGAGCCGATCGACAGCGGCGGGGCGAAGGCGGCCCCATGCGCCAGCCCGACCCCCAGCCCCCTGAGCCGGCGGCCCTGCTCCGTCGTTTCCACCCCGGGCGCCACCACCGCGACGCCGTAGTTGCGGGCGATGTCAACGATCGTTTCGATCCAGGCCTCGGCATGCACCCGCGCCTCGGCCGGGTGCCCCGCCTCATACCGCAGCGCCTCCGTCACCCGCCGGTCGATCTCGACGGCGGAGAGCCCGAGGTCGGCGACCAGCGACGCCCGCCAGTCCATTTCCGAAGCACAACGCAGCGCCAGCCTGACGCCGAGGCACCGGACCTCGCGCAGACGATCGCGCACGCCGCTCGCTTCGAGCGAGCCGTCGACATCGCTGATGCCCAGCACCAGCTGGTGGGCGCGGATGCCCGCCCCCTCCAGCCCGCGCCGCAGATCGTGCGCCAAGCCCGGATTGGCGAGATGCCCGGGGCCGATATCGAGCCACAGCGTCAGGTTCGGCCGCAGCCGGTAGGCCGCCGACAGATCCTCGCGGCAACGCCCGATCACCATCTTGAACAGCATCGGCGCCAGGCCAGCCCGGTCGATGGTCGGCATGAACTCCGGCACCGCCAGCAGCCGGTCCGCCGACTGCCGCCAGTGCAGCACCGCCTCGGCGCCGGCAAGCCGGCCGTTGGCCAGATCGATCACCGGCCGATACGTCACCGCGAACTGCTGGCGGCGGATGGCGACGGTTAGCGCCTTGCGGCCGTCGGTAATGCTGCGCCCGATCACCGCAGAGGCGAGCAATAGGGCGAGACCGGCGCCGCCGGCCGCAATGTCGATCAGCATGCGCTCCGGCCGCGACGCCGCCGCGATCTGCCCGAGCGGCAGATCGACCGCGACGTAGACCGGGAAATGATCCGCCTCGAGCTTGACCGTCACCCATTCGCCCGGCACCGCCATCAATTCCGACGGCCCCCAGGACATCGACATGTCGACGAGCTTGCCGCCAACCACCCGGTAGACTTCGAGATCGCTGATCAACACCCGGATGCGCGCCTGCGACACCCAATCCGGCCTGATGAACCTGTGGTAAAGGTCGCGCAACGGCAGGATCGCCCCATAGCCGTGCGGCGCGCTCGGCGCTTGGCGCGTCAGCCGGATCGCCTTGACGCCGCTCGTTCCGAGCGAGACGAAATCCAGGCTCGGCTTGGAGCCGGGCGTGTCGTCCGTCACCGGCGTGCTTTGCGTGACGGCCTGCAGATCCGGGTTCGTGCAGATGAGCTTGCCGTCGCCGTCGAACACCTGGATGGCCTTGACGCTCGGCACCGCCCCCATGATCTCGGCGATCTGGCCTGAAGCCGCGCCGTTGCAGCCGGAAATCGACCCAGCGTCGAGATCGCGCAACGCCGCCGACGCCTGCGTCAGGCGCTGGTCCAGTTCCGCGACATAACTCGCCGTTGCCGCCCGGAGTTCGCCGCCGGCCGAATTGACGGTCGATCTGCCGACCCGCCAATCGATCGTGCCAACGACAATGGCGATGACGATCAAGCCGACAAAAAACAGGGATGAATGCAATATCCGCTGCAACGTCTTCACCGTCGACACAGGATTTTGCCAAGTTGACGCCACAAATGGAAAAACTTCGCTAAGACGCCGGCGGCCCCCGGCCGATCGGCCATCGCTGCACGACTTCGATGCCGCGCCGCCACGCAATCTCGGATATTCTTCGCCCGAGCAGCCCGAACACTTGGCGCGTGCAGTCGAACATGGGCTCGCAGCCGTGGCTCGCGGCCGGTCCATTAGGCCGTGCTGATATGGCGTGCCGATATACGCTCGAGTTCTTGGTCAGTGACCGGCCTGCATTGGCGCGCCCCTGCCGCCGCGACACTCTGCCATGCGACCGCAGGGCCCTCGACAAGCCTGCCGAGATTTGCAACAAACGCGCGCGCGTTTCTTGTATTATGGGTATAATGCCGTCCTGGCGCGTTGCCTCGGCGGGGCCGGGCGACGGCCTGTATTGAAGACTCTCATTGATTGGGTCGGATGCAACGGCCGCGAATAGTACTGCACCGCAGTTCAAATCACCGGACGTCGACCCGAGTCGATTGATTATTCTGTAGCTCAGCCTCTATAAAGGCGCCGACGATCCAAAAGACGACGAGAGCATGCCGTCAAAACTATGATTTTTGTAAGATTACACAGACTTCGACCAGGTTATAACCAGGACGCGATGACGGATTGGATTATTTTAAATAGATCCGTTCCGGTCGAGCGGTCCAAGACTCATCCGACACAGAAGGATATGCCCGACATGAAACGCCATTCTGTTTCCCGTCTTCTCGCTTCCGCCGCGCTCTGCGCTTTTGTACTGACCCCGGCAGTGGCCGAAGCCCAGTCAGTCCGCGACAAGGTCATCGAACTGTTTACCGCCAACGCGAAGGCGGCCGGCATCAAGGACATCACGCAGGAAGACGTGAGCGGCGACGACGCCAAGTTCACGCTGCAGGGCGTCACCATCACCGCCGGCCCCAAGGACCAGACGGCGACGATCGAGGAGATCACCTTCGTCGGCGCCAAGCCGACCGACGACGGCGGCATTTCCGCCGATGAGATCGATGTCGCGGGCCTCGACGTGGCCGATGCGGAGGGCGGCCTGTCGATCGGCACGCTGACCATCAAGAACGTGCTGCTGCCGGCCCCGGCGAACGCCCAGAAACTGGGAGCGTTCAAGTTCGACAGCGTCGATGCCGCCAAGATCGAATTCGGCGACGAGAAGCTCACCGTTCCGGTCGAATCGCTGTCGATCACCGCCTCGGACTACGCTGACGGCATCCCGCACAAGGGCAAGTTCGAGGTGAAGGGCATGGTCGTCCCGGTCAAGGACGACGATCCGAAGATGGCCGACGTCAAGGACCTCGGCTACAAGGAGCTCGCCATCGACGCCGCATTCGCCACCAGCTGGGATGCCGCAACCGGCAAGCTGGTGTTCGACAAGTGGTCGATCGTTGCCAAGGACGTTGGCGCGGTGACCCTGTCGATCAGCCTCGGCGGCGTCACGCCGGACGTCGTCAAGCAGCTGCAGGCCGCCAAGGATGACCCGAACGCCGCGATGGCGCTGGCCGCCAACATCTCGATCGAATCCGCCTCGCTGCGCATCGACAATTCCTCGCTGTTCGAGCGCGCGCTCGAAGCGACCGCCAAGCGGCAGGGCGTGCCGAAGGAACAGCTGGTGCAGCAGGCCGGCGTCATGGTGCCGATGATGCTGTCGGCCATCCAGAACCCCGAGTTCGAGAAGAAGGTCTCCGACGCCGTCGCCGCGTTCCTGGTCTCGCCGAAGTCGCTGACCGCCACCGTCGCGCCGACCGCGCCGGTTCCGGTAGCCCAGATCATCGGCGTCGCCGGCGCCGCGCCACAGACGCTGCCGACGGTGCTCGGCGCCGACGTTGCCGCCAACAAGTGATCGATAGCCGGTCCTGACAGCGCGTCCGGCGGGTGTCGATTCGCCCTGGAGGACGCCAAACGGCCGACATTCTCAAGGGCTCGGAGCGATCCGGGCCCTTGCCATTGCGCCCCATCTGCCTCCCCGGCCAACATCCGTGCCGCGCCAACTCGGCCTTCGCCATGAACTCGCCCCATTCGGCGGCTTCATCACTCCGGCTGCGGCACGACCGGTGCTTCGCTGCCATTTTGGCGGAAATCCGCCAATTCGCGGCCAGTTTACCGAGGTTAAGAAATTCGCTAATGTCGCGGCTAGTCTGGCGCTTCGCGACCTCCGGTCGATACGTGATTTGCCGGAGAGAACAATGACTTGCAACAGCCGCGACAGACATGTCGCAAGGCGGTTGCAATCGGGTTCGCCGATCTTCCCGCGGGGGGCGGGAAGTGGCTCGAAGTGCTGACCGGCGGAAGACTGGACGAATGGGTTGCGTTGGGCGCGGGCGGCGCCGTTTGACACCGCCTTCCATGCCAGCGCGAGGCCGTCAGGCCCGGCAAACGGGATGAGGCCGGCAGGCCCGCGAACAGGAAAGGAACCGGATGATCAACCACCGCGGCGCAACGATTGTTCTCGCGCTCGTAGGCGGAGCGGGATCGCTCGGTTTTGCCACGATCGGTGGTTCGTTCTCCGATCCGTCCGCGCCCTCGGCTCTGATCTCCACCCCCCTCACGTCGTTCGCCTCGGACAACGCCGACCCCTTGGACCATCTGTCGGTCTCGCCGACCGTCGGCCTCGACGGCGACCAGGGATCGGCCATGCCGAAGACCAACCGGCTGGCACCACCCGGCATGCTGCTTGCCGAGGCAGAGAAGCGGCCGAACTTCGCCCCCGACCTTGCCACGCTGCACCGCGTCACCTATTCGGTGAATCTGCGGCCCGGGACCGACAACGAGACCGTCGTGACGCCGACCGCTGCGCCGCCATTGGCCTATGCCTCGCTCGACACGCCGGCGAGTGCGGCCATCGACCGCGAGATGGCGCCATCGCCGCTCTCCGCCGTGCCGATCCAGCCGAGCGAGACGCCGGCGATCGCCGAGGAAGAGGACGACGCCACACCGACCGCCGTCGACGTCCCGGTGCCGCGCTCCAAACCGCTGCTCGATCCGTCGCTGCCGCTGCCGAAATTGAAACCGGCCATCGATCCGGACTCGACCGTCAGCAATCCCGGCCGCATCGTGCCGAAATCGGCGACCCAGGCGCCGCAGCCGGAGGCGGCCAATCCCGGCGGCATCGCCATCAGGCCGCCGCAGCGTGCCAATCCCAATATCCTGGCCTTCCTGACGTCGCCGACCGAATCATCGCCGCAGCAGGACGAGCCCACCGGTCCCGGCCCGTCGACCCCCGGCACCATCATCACGCCGACGCCCTTCGGCGTTCCCTACGTGTTGCAGACGCAGTCGGTCGATACCGCCTGCCTGAAGCCGGAACTGCTCACCATCCTGCGTCAGGTCGAGCGCCACTACGGCCGCAAGGTGGTGATCACCTCCGGCTACCGCAACCGCGGCCGCGAGGGTTCGCTGCACCGCATCTGTGCCGCTGCGGACATCATCGTCCCCGGCATCGATTCGAAGCAGCTCGCCGCCTATGCCCGCACGATTCCCTCGGTCGGCGGCGTCGGCACCTATTGCCACCAGGCGATGATCCACGTCGACATCGGCACGCCGCGCGAATGGAAGTACGGCTGCGGCAGCTATTTCACCATGCGTGACGGCTCGGCCCATTGGGGCAAGGTGCCGACCGGCGTAGTGCAATCGCAGGTCGAACCCGACTGAAGCCGGCATCCATCCCCCGACGCATGAGGCAGGCGTGCAAGAGCTGAGCGAGCGCGACGTCGTCGAACTGATCGACTGGCGCCGGGAGCTGCACCGTCATCCGGAGCTGTCCGGCGCGGAAGCCGCGACCGCGACAGCCGTCGCCGACATGCTGGCCGCGACGGCGCCCGAGCGGATCCTCGACCATCTCGGCGGCACCGGCGTTGCCGCCGTCTACGCCGGCGCCGCTCCCGGCCCGACCGTGCTGTTGCGTGCCGAACTCGATGCCCTGCCGATCGAGGAGCTTGGCAATCGCCCCTATGGCTCCACCGTGCCCGGCAGGGCGCATCTCTGCGGCCACGACGGCCACATGGCGACGCTGGCGGCCGTCGCCCGCCTGCTCGGCCGTCGGCGGCCGGCGCGCGGCCGCGTTATCCTGTTGTTCCAGCCGGCCGAGGAAACCGGCACTGGTGCCGCCGCCGTCATCGCCGATCCCCGTTTTGCCGAGATCAGGCCGGATCTCGCCTTTGCCTACCACAATCTGCCCGGCTTGGCCGTAGGCACCGCCGTCCTCGGCGAAGGCCTGGTCAATTGCGCTTCGGCCGGTATGCACATCAGCTTTCTCGGCCGCACCGCGCATGCCGCGAGCCCGGAAGATGGCATCTCGCCGATGGGGGCGCTGTCGAGCCTGATGCCGATGCTGACCGGGCTCGGCGGCGGCGACATCACCGATCCCGACTTCGCCCGCGTGACGGTGACGCATGCCCGCCTCGGCGAGCCGAGCTTCGGCATCGCGCCCGGCGAGGCGGAGCTGTTCGTCACCCTGCGTGCACTCACCAACGAGCGCATGCGCGGCATCCGCTGGATCGCCGAGGAATTCGTGCGGGTCACCGCCGAAGAACACGGGCTGGAAACCGTCATCGCCTATCACGACGAATTCGATGCTTGCGACAACGCTCCCGCGGCGGTCGGGTACTTGCATCGCGCCCTGGAGGCGCAAGGCTTTGCCATCGACGCGTCGCTATTGCCGTTCCGCTTCTCGGAGGATTTCGGCCGCTTCGGCGCCATCGCTGCATCGGCGATGGTGTTCCTCGGCGCCGGCACCGACCGGCCGGCCCTGCACAATCCCGACTACGATTTCCCCGACGACCTCATCGCCCCGGCGGCGCGGCTGTTCTGGCGGCTGATCGAGGAGGTAGTTGGATAGACGGCTACCGCTCCGGAGCCCCGGGTCCCGAGGCGTGGCGTAGGCCGGAACTGGTACTCCGCCGGATGGATTGTCATAGGCGCACCCCACAGCCGCCCTTCGGCCGCCTACTCCCCTTGCAGGAGAAGGCGCCCGAAGGGCGGATGAGGGGTCGACCAAGACACTGGCCTCGGTACGGTTGCTGCGCGGCCAACCTCTATCGCCGATCCGCGCGGCCCCCTGTCCTCAGCTCGGCAGGTTGAGCCTGATATACAGCTCGCGCAATTGCTTCGGCGTCGGATCGCTCGGCGCGCCCATGAGAAGGTCTTCGGCCCGCTGGTTCATCGGGAACAGCGTGATCTCCCTGAGGTTGGTCGCCCCGCAGAGCAGCATGACGATGCGGTCGACGCCGGCCGCCATGCCGCCGTGCGGCGGCGCGCCAAACTGGAAGGCGCGATAGAGGCCGCCGAAGCGCTCCTCGACGATCTCCTTCGACAGGCCGGCGATCTCGAACGCCTTGACCATCGTCTCCGGCGAATGGTTGCGGATCGAGCCCGAAGCGATCTCGAAGCCGTTGCACACCATGTCGTACTGGTACGCCTTGATGGTCAGCGGATCCTGGGTGGAGAGCGCCTCGATGCCGCCCTGCGGCATGGAGAACGGGTTGTGGCAGAAGCCGACCGCCTTCTCCTCTTCGTCCCATTCGTAGAACGGGAAGTCGACGATCCAGCATAGCGCGAACTGGTCTTCCTTGGTCAGCCCCAGTTCCTTGCCGGCGCGATTGCGCGCCTCGCCGGCGAACCGGTAGAACTTGTCCGGCAGGCCGGCGGCGAAGAACACCGCGTCGCCCGCTTCCAAACCCAGCTGCTGGCGGATCGCCTCGGTGCGCTCTGGCCCGATGTTCTTGGCGATCGGACCGGCGCCTTCGATGCCGCCAGTCTCGGCACGGAAGAAGATATAGCCAAGGCCCGGCTGACCTTCCTTCACCGCCCAGTCGTTCATGCGGTCGCAGAACGCTCTCGAGCCGCCGCCCTTGGCCGGGATCGCCCACACCTCGACCTTCGGGTCCGCCTCGATCATGCGGGCGAACACCTTGAAGCCGGAACCGGCGAAATGCTGGGTGACCGACTGCATCTCGATCGGGTTCCTGAGGTCCGGCTTGTCCGAGCCGTAGGTGCGGATCGCGGTGTCATAGGGAATGCGCGGGAAACTGTGCGTGACCGGCTTGCCCTCGCCGAACTCCTCGAAGATGCCGCGCACCACCGGCTCCATCGTCTCCCACACGTCCTCCTGGGTGACGAAGCTCATTTCCAGATCCAGCTGGTAGAATTCGCCCGGCAGCCGGTCGGCGCGCGGATCCTCGTCGCGGAAGCACGGCGCGATCTGGAAATAGCGATCGAAGCCGGCAACCATCAGGAGCTGCTTGTACTGCTGCGGCGCCTGCGGCAGGGCGAAGAATTTTCCGGGATGGATGCGGGAGGGCACGATGAAGTCGCGCGCGCCTTCAGGGCTCGAAGCGGTCAGGATCGGGGTGGAATATTCGGCAAAGCCGACCTCGCCCATGCGCCGGCGCATCGCCGCGATGATTCTAGTGCGCCTGACGATATTGCCGTGGAGAGTCTCCCTGCGCAAATCCAGGAAGCGGTACTTCAGCCGCGTCTCTTCCGGATAGTCGGGCTCGCCGAACACCGGCAGCGGCAGGTCGCGCGCCACGGAGAGCACCTCCATGTCGCGGGCATAGATTTCCACCGCGCCGGTGGCGAGATCGGTGTTCTCGGTGCCCTCCGGGCGCCGGCGCACATTGCCGTCGATGCGGATGACCCACTCGGATCTGACGGTCTCGGCCGTCTTGAACGCGGCGCTGTCCGGATCGATGACCACCTGCGTCAGCCCGTAGTGATCCCGAAGATCGATGAACAGCACGCCGCCGTGGTCGCGGACACGATGCACCCAGCCGGAAAGCCGGACGGTAGAGCCGACGTCGGAGGCGGTGAGCCCGCCACAGGTGTGACTGCGATAACGATGCATGGATAGACGCCCTCGGGATCAGCCCTTGAAAGCGCGCTGGCCGCCGCATCGGCCGCCTCGCCGCTCAATGGATGGCCGGCAATACCGGCGCCAGGCCCTGCCATTTCGGGGCCGAAGCGGGCGGAGAAGCGCACGGCTGATCGGCGTTGTCAAGGCGATCGGCCGGCTGGCGCCATTGCCGGTTCGACAGGCCGCCGACCCCGATCGGACCCACCCGGACGAAGCCGATGCGTCGGCCGGAGCCCGGTGTGGACGACGGACGCTTCCTGGCCTCCGGCCACGCAGGGACGCCCGTTTGTCGGTTGCAGTCGTGCACAACAACAGGGGGCGCATGTGCGTGCGCCCCCTTGAAGCAGACTGTGCGGATCGTGCAGCGCTCAGTTGCCGTCGGAGGCAACCATGTGGCCGATGATGTACTGCTCGGCGCCGGGCAGGCTCGAGTCCGTGACATGAGCCGCCTGCCGGCCCTCGACGATGCCCTGCGACTGCGTCACGCTGTCGTTCGACGCCTTCACATTGCCGAGCACGATCTGACGATCGATGTTCGCCTCAACGGAATCCGACGGCTGGGCGAAGGCGGCGGTGGCAAGGGTCGACAGCGACGCGGCGACGAGGAGAATGCTCAGGGTCTTCATGTTAAGCTCCTAATTTCGTTGAAGGCGTCGCACCATGCGTCGTCTCTGCCCCTCATCTGGTGAACCGAATGCGAGCGAGAATAGGCGGGCTCCGCATTGCAGACATGAACAATTACCGCTCACATGCGCGTGTTTGTTCGGAATATTTTGACAGTGGCGTCCGCATACTGGACACCTCCCGCGGCTGGGCCGGAGATCCGCAGTTTTCCCGGTTCGCAGCGCCGCATTGGATCGGCGACCGGCGACAAGCGACTGCTGTCTCTCGGGAAAGCAGCCGTTGATCCCGGACAACCCGGGCGACAGCTGCGCTGGCCTCGCAAAGTCTCACGTCGCCGTGAATGCGTTTTATCCACTGACGGCGGCGGCAAGCCGGGCCGATCGGCAAAACGTCGCTCGTTCGGCAGCATCGAGCCGCCTCGATGCCCCGGCCGGAACGGGCCGCTCGGGTGACGCCTCGGCCGTCGAGCACCGCCTGAACCCCAGATGAACGCCGCCTTCGACGTCGGTTCACCCGACTGGCCGTACAAGGAGTCCCAAGGACGCGCCGAAGCCCACCACATCGGCCCGATCCGACTACCGGCCGGCCGCAGCATTTTGCGGTCTGCCCGCCCTCATTATTGTTTCCATTCAGATAGGCATTTCGAAAGCCGCCGGAAGCCACCCCCTTCCGGCGGCAATTTCCGTTTGTCGGGCCTTGACTTCCGCCCTCCGCACCGGTCCCTGTTTTCCGGTTTGGACAGTTGCCCGAAGTCAACCGAAATCCGCACAGATCCTGGCAAGCTCTGCTAAAATTGTGAGAATCGGATCGGGGGCGGCCATTCGGGGGATGAAAGCGGAGCGGCCCGCTGCCTCCCCACCGCAGCGGTTCCGGCCGAGGGCAGATCAAGGCTGAGAGCATGAACGAATTGAAGCCCGGCGTCGCTGGTGAGGACGTCGCCATTGACCGTTCGGAGAAGTCCGGCAGCATCGGCCTTCTTTTGGCGTTGGCGGCGGGACTGGTGGCGGCCGCCGTGGCGCTCGCGTTGCTGCCGCGCCATGACGCCGAGCCCTATGTGCAGCTCCTCCTCGGTAGTCTGGCCGTCATCGGCGTGTTCTCGCTGTTTTCCGGCGCCATCGGCCTCATTCGCTTCGCCGGCAGGCCGAGCGAGCACGGTCTGGCGCCGGCCATCGTCGAGACGCTTGCCGACGGCGTGCTCGTCACCGACGCCAAGGGCCGCATCGTCTTTGCCAACCGCACCTATGCCGCGCTGTTGAAGGCCGAGGACGCCCGCGACATCCGCGCCGTCGCCAAACTGTTCGGCGGCGACCCGCAGGCATCCGAGCCGCTGTTCCGGCTGACCCAGGCGGCACGCGACGGCAAGTTCTGGCGCGAGGAGATCCGTTCGACCGGGCTCAACGGCTCCGGCGAGGCGCGCTGGTACCGCGTGGCGGTGAGGCCGATCGCCTCGCCGGACGGGCCCGCCAAACTGCCGAAGAAGCCGCTGACCGCCTGGTTCGTCGGCGATATCACCGCCGACCGCGCGGAACAGGAGACCAGCTTCCAGGAGCTGCAGCAGGTCGTCACCTTCCTCGACCATGCGCCGGCCGGCTTCTTCTCCGCCGATCCGCGTGGCCGCATCACCTATCTGAACGCCACGCTCGCCGATTGGCTCGGGCGCGACCTCGCCCGCTTCGAGCCGGGTTCGATCGGGCTCGAGGACATCGTGCAGGGCCAGGGCATCGCTCTGCTTGCCGATATCGGCGCCGTGCCGGGCGAGGCCAAGACCCGCATCATCGATCTGGACTTGCGCAAGAAGAATGGCCAGAGCCTGCCGGTCAGACTGTTCCATCGGGTTCCGGTCTCCGCCACCGGCGCTTTCGGCGATTCGCGCACGCTCGTGCTCAATCGGTCGCCCGGCGAAGACATTTCCGAAGCGCTCCGGGCCGCTGAAGTCCGCTTCGCCCGCTTCTTCAACAATACGCCGATCGCCATTGCCGCCATCGGCAAGGACGGCCGCATCGGCCGCACCAATGCGCCGTTCCTCAAACTGTTCGGCCCGCCGTCGGCCGGCGACGCCATCTCCCGCATCCGCCTTGCCGACTATGTCACCGACACCGGCCGGCCCAATCTCGAGGCCGCGATCGAGGCGGCGACCCGCGGCGTCGGCGACATTTCTCCCGTCGACGGCGAACTCGTCGGCGAACCGCCGAGGAAGCGCTTCGTCCGCTTCTATGTGTCCGCGGTCGAGGATGGCCAGGGCGAGGGCGAGGCCGCCATGGTCTACGCGCTGGAGACAACGCAGCAGCGCGAGTTGGAACAACAATTCGCCCAGAGCCAGAAGATGCAGGCGGTCGGACAATTGGCCGGTGGCATCGCGCATGATTTCAACAATGTGCTGACCGCCATCATCGGCTTTTCCGACCTCTTGCTCAGTTCGCACCGTCCGAGCGATCCGTCGTTTCAGGACATCATGAACATCAAGCAGAACGCCAATCGCGCCGCCTCGCTGGTCAGGCAGCTCCTGGCGTTCTCGCGGCGGCAGACGCTGCGCCCGGAGATCATCCAGCTCGGCGACACGCTGACCGAACTGAGGATGCTCTTATCCCGGCTCCTCGGCGAGAACGTCGAACTGAAGGTCGTGCACGGTCGCGATCTCTGGCCGATCAAGGCCGATCAGAGCCAGTTGGAACAGGTGATCGTCAATCTCGCCGTCAACGCCCGCGACGCCATGCCGTCCGGCGGCCGGCTGACGATCGCCACGCGCAATCTCGCCGCCGGCGATCCGCTGCCCTGCGACACGCCCGGCATGCCGCTCGCCGATTACGTGCTGATCGAGGTCAGTGATACCGGCACCGGCATCCCGCTGGCGATCATGGAGAAGATCTTCGAGCCGTTCTTTACCACCAAGCCGATCGGCCAGGGGACCGGTCTCGGCCTTTCGACCGTCTACGGCATCACCAAGCAGACCGGCGGCTACATCTATTGCATCAGCGAGGAGAACAAGGGCACGACCTTCGCCATCTTCCTGCCGCGGCAGATCGAGCAGCCCGGCGACAAGGCGGATGCGCCGCGCCCCGAAGCCCAGGTGCAGGCAACCGACCTGACCGGTTCGGCCACCATTCTGCTGGTCGAGGACGAGGAGGCGGTCCGCGCCTTCGCCTCGCGTGCGCTCGCCTCGCGCGGCTACATCGTGCACGAGGCCGGCACCGGCATGGAGGCGCTCGCGGTCATGGCGGAGACCGACGGCAAGATCGACCTCGTCGTCTCCGACGTCGTCATGCCCGAGATGGACGGGCCGTCGCTGCTGCGCGAACTCAGGAAGCAGCAGCCGGATCTGAAGATCATCTTCGTCTCCGGTTACGCCGAGGACGCGTTTGCCCGCAACCTGCCCGAAGGCGAGGCCTTCCACTTCCTGCCGAAACCCTTCTCGCTCAAACAATTGGCCACCGCGGTGAAGGAGGCGCTTGGCAAGTAGCCGGTGCCCGACCGCGGCTGCATCGCTCCATCACGCCGAGCCGGACTGGTGACGTCTGGTTCGATTTGCTAAAGCAGGGTGCTTACTGGCGGAATCGCCACGGCGATCCGTCGATAAGCTGTCATTACTGCTGTATCAAAAGCTCAAGAGCGCTCATTCGGTTGTCGCACGGTCGCATGTGACAGCATCGCACGCTGGAACCGGCGCAACCGCCGAGATCAGACGCCCGCGGGAGGATTCGGATGGCCAAGGCATTTCATCTGGCAGAAAGCCTTCGGGCCGGCGAAACAACGTTCCTCGGTTGGCTATGCACGCCGAGCGCCGTCATCGCCGACATGGTCGCTCGCACTGGCTTCGGCGCGGTCAATATCGACATGCAGCACGGCTGGCACGACGCGGCTTCGGTGCACGACACCATTCACGCCGTCATTGCCGCCGGCAAGCCCGCCGTGGTGCGCATCGCGGTCGGCGATTTCGCCTTTGCCAGCCGCGCCGTCGACATGGGTGCCGAGGCCGTCATCGCACCGATGATCAATACCGCCGCCGACGCCGCCGCCCTGGTCGACGCGGTGAAATATCCCCCCGTCGGCAAGCGCAGCTGGGGCCCCGGCCGCGCCATGGCGCTCGGCGGCTTTGCCGACGCGCAGGCCTATATCGATTGGGCCGGCACCGAGACGCTGGCCATCGCCATGATCGAGACGCCGGAAGCGGTGAAAAATCTCGAGGCGATCCTGGCAGTTCCCGGCATCGACGGCATCTTCGTCGGCCCGTCGGACCTGTCGCTCACCATGTCGAACGGCGCCTTCGTCGACGGACGGTCGCTACTCATCGTCGACACCGTCGCCCACATCCTCGCAACCACCGTGCGGCACGGCAAGATCCCGACCATGTTCGCCGTCGGCCCGGCGCACGCCAAGGCGGTTGCCGCAGCCGGCTACCGTCTGGTCGCCATCGGCAGCGACCAGGATTACATCGCGCAGGGCTGTGCCGATCTGATCGCCGCCGCGACGCGCGAGTAGCTGCGCCACCACGCTCCACGCCATCCGCGAGCGGCCGTGCGGTCAGCGTTTCAGCGCGGCGAGCGCCTTGTCCGTGCCCTTGACCGGCAGGTCGAGCTTCAGGTTGTTGCCGTTCGAGCCGTAGACGACGAAGTGGATCGCCTCGGCCCCGACGAGTTCCTTCACCTCAGCGGCATCGAGCGTCGACGTGGCGGTACAGAATGTCGGCTCGCACACCGCATAGTCGAGTTTGCGCACGGCGCCCGAGTCGACCTTGAGGTCGATCCCTGGTCGGATCGCTACGCCGGTCGGGATTCTGAGCAGCGATTCCAATTGTCCGTCGTCGCGATGGCCGATGGTCCACAGCAGCACGACCTGGCCATTCTGCGACTGCGTCACCCGGATCTGCGCGACGCAGGTCTTCTTCGGCTTCGGCTCGGCGAATTCCTGGCAACTGACCGTCCAGGAATCGAAATTGAACGTTTCGGTCCTGATCGGCGCGGGCGGGGGCGACGGATTTGACGCCGGTTGCTTTATCTCGGCCGGCTTTTCCATCGGCGCCTTTGGCGCTGCTTTGGTCTGGGCCAAGGCCGGCGCCACCAGCACGCAAACCGCCACCAGCCCCGAGACGAGCCGCCGCATCCTCAATTCCCGCATGATCCCATCCCCATAAAGCCAAGAGCGCACGCCAGGCAGCAGGGCTGCCGTCCAGCGTGCGTCTCGGCTGTGTTTGCTCGCGTCAGAACTGATACCTGAGGCCGGCGGTGATCGAGCCGCCATGCACGTTGTCGCCGGCCCGGTAGTCGGCACGGATGAAGCCGGAAGCCCCGGTATTGAGGATCTGACCGAACAGGCCGACGCCGATCTGGCCGAACGTACCGACACGGCTGGTCGAGATCGGGATGGAGGTACTGCCGGTCGCCTCGAAGGTCGACGTCGCATCGCCGGCGAACTCATGCCAGACGCTGCCCTGCACCGACGGAGCGAGCACGAGATTGTCGCCCGCCTTGAAGCTGGTGCCGACCTTCAGCCGGGCGCTGCCGATGTAGCTCTCGACCGTATCGGTCTTCAGGATGCCGGCGATGGTCGACAGCTGCCCGATCGTCACGCTCGAGTAGTTGAAGCCGATCGAGGGTTCGATCGTCCAGTTCTCGTACAGCGGCATGACCTTGCCGGCACTCGAGACCACCGAATAGCCCTGCCCTTTCAACGACGTGCCGGACGGCGCAATGTAGAAGTTGGTGAGGTCGAGGTTGTAGTAGTTGCGCTGGCCCTGGATGTCGACATAGAAGCCGTCGCCGCGCGCCACCGCATAGAGGCCGAAGAACGGCGCATCGATGTTGACCTTCGACGTCGTCGCCGACAAGAGGTCGTGCGAGAACACCTTCACGTCGCCGACAGTGAAGCCGAAATTGCCCGACCAGTTGGAACCGCCGATGTCCGAGATGCTGGCGTCGATACCTGCCTGCACGCCCTCGAATTGCGAACTCATCTTGGAGGCCTTGGTATCGGCCCCCGCGGTCGTCGTCGAGCCGACGTCGTATTGCCCGCCCTTGGTGCGAGCCCACACGCCGACCGACAGCTGATCCTGTCGCGGATCGCTCGGTCCGGTGACGAAGGCGCTGGTCGGTTCGGCAAAGCCGGTGGAGATCGCCGAGATCGCCGATCCGACGCTCGCCGCGATGGCGCCGACGCCGCTCAGGTGCGAGTTGAGCTGCCACAACGTCCTGCCACCGGACGGCGTCGCATCGAGCGTGTAGGTGATTGGGCCGTATTGCAGCGCTCCCGCATTGGTGAGCGTGAAGACGCCGCCACCGGCTGTTGTGACGTCGGCAATCGTGATCGGCGAGGTCAGCAGACCGTTGGTTGTGCCCGGAATCCGGTTGACGGTCACATTGGTCGTGCCGGAGGCGGCAGTGTTGACGACGAGTTCCTCCGCTCGGGTGCCGGTCGTCCCTGCCGTCAGATTGGCATCGACGATCAGGCTATTGGCTCCGATCGCGCTGTAGCTGCCCGTCACCGTCAACCTGTTGGTGAGCGAGTTCGTCGCCGTCATCGCAGTGGTGCCGTCGCCGAGCATCAGCGTGCCGGAATTGATGAGATTGCCGACCGTCACCGTCGCTCCGGGCGTGAGTGACATCGTGCTGGAGTTGGTCACCGTGCCGCTGATCGAGCTCGTACCGCTCGCCACCAGCGTGCCGAAGTTGACGATCGAGCCGTTCCACGTTCCGGCATTGGTGAGCGAGGCGCCCACTTCGTTGGTCGCGTCGGCCGTATAGATACCGGTATTGACGACCGTGCCGAAGTTGTCGAGCGTATCGATGATCGTGCCGTCATTGGTAAGCGTGCCGTTGGCGCCGACGGTCATGCCGGTCAGCGTTACCGAACCGGTGGCGGAGACGGCCAGCGTGCCGGCGGTCACCGTCCCCATGCCAAGGTTGCTGGTGCCGGTGAGCGTCAGCTTGCCGGTACCGATCTTCGTCAGGTCGAGCGCACCCGTGCCGCTGTTGATGGCGCCGGCATAGCTTGTGTCGTTGCCGTCGCCGACCGTCAGCGTCGCCGTCGTCGCGTTGGTGTTGGTCACCGTGGCGGTCGTGCCGGTACCCGCCAGCGAAGCGATGGTGTTGCTGTTACCGTTGAGATCGAGCGTCGCACCGGACGACAGCGTAAATGCCGAGGTCGGCGAGAACGCCGTGGTCGAGCCGGCCTGCAACGTGCCGACCGCCACCGTCGTCGCGCCGGAATAGCTGTTGGTGCCCGATAGCGTCAGCGTGCCCGCGCCGACCTTGGTCAACGCCAGCGTGCCGGTGCCGTCGATGAGATCGCCGGCAAAGCTGGTGGAGGTCGCATCGCCGGTCGTCAGTGTGGCAAGGCTGCCGGTACTCTCGACCGTGCCACCGGTGCCCGCCAGCGAAGCGATGGTGTTGCTGTTGCCGTTGAGGTCGAGCGTGCCGCCGGTAAGGGTGAAGGCGGACCCCGACGACAAGGCGGTCGTCGAGTTGGCCAGCAGCGTGCCGCCGGTGCCGATCGTCGTGGTGCCGGTATAGCTGTTGCTGCCGGAGATCGTCGTCGAGCCGGTGGTCACCGCCAGCGTCATGTCGCCGGCCAAG
>JARLIU010000081.1 GCA_031291595.1 Ancalomicrobiaceae bacterium
AGGCCGGCCGCGCCGGTGCAGGCGATCAGGCCCGGGCAGGTCGGGCTCGGCCGCGTCGCCTTGACCGCGACGTCGGACGCCACCGGCACCGGTTTCACGCTCGCGGAAAAGACCGGCACCTGGGCGCTGTTCCGGCTGCTCGATCAGAGCCATGTCACCAAGTCGACGGACCGGTTGATCGTGACCATCACCGGCTCCAACCGCAATTTCCAATATCAGTTCAACGTCGGTTCGCTGCTCAATCCGCTGACGTTGCCAGCCTTGCGCGAGTTCAACTGCCCGACGAGCCTGCAGTAGGAGCTGGACAAGCAATGCGCTGTGGTCTGTTCGGCAAGCTCCCGGTCAAGCGCGACTTCATCGCGGAAGCGGTGCCGCGCGGCTTCCTGCAACCGTTCGAAACCTGGATGCAGGGCGCGATGGGGGCAAGCCGCATGGCGCTGGGCTCGCGTTGGCAGGATACCTATCTACAGGCGCCCTTATGGCGCTTCTGGCTCGGCGCCAGCCACTGCAGCGGCACGGTGATCGGCGCGTTCATGCCGTCGATCGACGGGGTTGGGCGCTATTTCCCGCTGACCGTCATGGCGATGGCGGATGAGGGACGGGTGATCGCCCCGCCGATCGAGGACAGCCAGGCGTCCTGGTTCGACGCGGTGGAGACGTTCCTGCTCTCCACCCTCGACGAGGGCGTGGGCTTCGACGTGGTCCTCGCCGCGCTCGAGGCGCTGCCGGCACCGGCGCAGCGGCAGGCGGCGGAGGGGCGGGACGGCGTCATCGCCAAGCCGGACGGAACGATCATCGTGCTGTCGGGCGACACCGACGCCGACGCGACGCTCAGGCGGCTGCAGGCGGCCGACGACGAGAGCCTGATGGGCGCCGGCACATTCTGGTGGACGATCGGGGGAAACGAGATCAAGGCGATTGCGCTGTCCTGCCGCAGGTTGCCGGACCAGCAATTGTTTTCCGGTTTTTTGACCGGTCGATTCGAGGCACTATGAGCGCGATCGGCTGGCCCCTTGAGGGATGGCGGCGCCTGTGTGTGCCGGCTCCAATTCGCCGCTCCGGCGGCACGTGGCTTGCGACGGATGGGGGGTCATGAGCACCGACAGGATCGTGTTCGAAACCGGCGCCGCTTCCGACAAGGGCCTTGTCCGCGCGGTGAACGAGGACGCCTACCTGTTGCGCCCGGGGATCGGGGTCTGGGTGGTCTCGGACGGCATGGGCGGGCATTCGGCCGGGCAGTTCGCCAGCCACATGGTGGTCGACGGGCTCTCCGGCATCGATGGCCACGACGATGCCGCGGCCCTCGTCGCCGATTGCTCCAAGCGGCTCGCGGCGGTCAACGACCGCTTGCGCGAGGCTGCCCAATCGATGGGACACGAGCGCTCGGGCGCGACCGTCGTCGCCCTCATTCTGCACGAGACGACGTTCGCCTGCCTGTGGTGCGGCGACAGCCGCATCTACCGGGTGCGCGCCGGCATGATCCAGCAACTGACCCGCGACCATTCCGAGGTCGAGGAGCTGATCGGACGCGGGCTGATCAGCCGCGACGACGCCAAGAGCTGGCCGCGCAAGAACGTCATCACCCGGGCGATCGGCGTTGCCGAGACGCTGGCGGTCGAGACGTTGAGCGGCGAAATCGAATTCGACGACGTGTTCCTGTTGTGCAGCGACGGGCTCACCGCTCATCTCAGCGATGCCGAGATCGGCGCCACCTGCGTCGTCGACGACGTGCAGGAAGCGGCCGACCGGCTCGTCGCGGCGACGCTCGAACGCGGCGCCAAGGACAATGTCACCGTCATCGTCGTGCGCTGCATCCAGCGTGAACCCACGGTTCTCGACTTTACCGGCATGCCGCGCGCCAACTGGGCTCGAGTTCCATGAGCGCACCCGCGTCCGGCGGCACAGGCGGCCGTTGGCTTCCCGCCGGCACCACCCTCAACGACACCTACGCGCTGGACAAGGGGCTGGCGGCCGGCGGCATGGGCGAGGTCTATCGCGCCCACAACATCCGGACGGGATCGGTCTACGCCATCAAGATGATCCGCACGGAACTGACCGACTACGACGGCGCCATGTCGATGTTCCTGCGCGAGGCCACCGGGCTCGAAGGGCTGTTCCACGAGGCGATCGTCCGCTACTTCGGCTTTTCGGTCGACCCGACGCTCAACCGTCCCTACATGGTAATGGAATATGTGTCGGGCCGGTCGCTGTCGGAGATCATCAAGGTCGGCCCGATGTCGTACGAGGCGGTGCGGACGCTCGGCATCCGGCTGGCCGGCGGGCTGCAAACGGCGCACGACAACGGCATCATCCATCGCGACATCTCGCCCGACAACATCCTGGTGCCCAACGACGACGTCGGGCTGGCCAAGATCATCGACTTCGGCATTGCCCGCCAGTTGCAGTCGAGCGAGCATACGATCATCGGCCAGGGCGGATTTGCCGGCAAATACAATTACGTCTCGCCCGAACAACTGGGCATGTTCGGCGAGGTCGCGGCCGCCTCCGACATCTACAGCCTGGGATTGGTGCTGGCGGAAGCTTCGGCCGGGCGCGCCATCAACATGCGCGGCAATCAGGCGGAGGTGGTGGAGAAGCGCAAGGTGGCGCCGGACCTGCGCCACATCGACGGCCGATTGCAGCCGGTCATCGCCGCCATGCTGCAGCCGGATCCGAGGCATCGGCCGCGGTCGATGACGGAGGTGGTGTCGCTGTTGAGGCGCTCCGGCACGGCGCCGCCGACAGTGCCGCCGGTCGGCGACGATCTGCATGAGCTGACGTCCATCCAGGCGGTGCAGCCGCTGTGGGGCCGCACGCCGCCGCCGGACGCCCTATGGCAGCACGACGGCGGACCGCAGCGGGCGGAGCGCGAACCGAGCGGGCCGCCGGGCCAGCGTGGCACGCCGATGCCGCAAGTGTCGCTGTTCCGGCCGCAGTCGCCGTCGCAGCTCCCGCGCGGCGGCAGTACCCCGCCGATGCCCGGCGCGCCGCAGGCCGGCCACGACGATCAGGCGCCAAGACAGCAGAAGGCCGTTGCCTCGCGGCTGCACCCGGCCTTGCAGGGGAAATTGTCGTCGCGCCAGCCGGGCGCTCCCGAGCAGACGTTCGGACCGTCGAGGCCGGCAGCGACTGCGGCGCCGGCGGTGCCGGTTGCGGCCGAGACGCGCCGGGCAGGTGGCGGCGGCGTCATCGTCGCCGTGGTCGCGCTCGTCGTGGTCGTGGTCGTGGGCGGCGCTGGCGGCGGCTTCTGGTATTGGCAGCAGCAGCGGGCCGCCGGTCCGGGCAGCCAGCAGACGGGCATCTCGATCCAGCCCGGCCAGACGCAGCCGCTCCAGCAGCAGGCGACGAGGCCCGCCCAGCCGGACGCCCCACCCAAGCCGGCCGTGCGGCTCGGCGATCTGCGCGCCGTCGACATGATACGCTTCCTTGCCGACTATCAGGGGGGGCCGTGTTTCTTCGTCAACCCGATCGTTGTCGCCGACAATCAGGTGGTGACCGAGGGCTACGGCCGTTCGATCGTGCCGTTCGAACACCTCGATGCCGATTTCCGTCTGAAGGCCGGCTTCGAGGCCGACATCCGGCTCAGGCAGGTGACCGAACCGCAATGCCCGGTGGTCGACTTCCTCGGCAAGACGCACATCGACGGGCCATCGAAGACGCGCATCGAGGTGCTCAATTCGACCGTCAAGGTCGGCGATCCGATCGTCGGCGAGGCGTCGGCGCCGGCGGGCTTCCAGGTTGCCGTGCTGCTTGTCGCCGACGACGGCTCGGCCAAGGTGCTGGCGCGCTCGGAGCGGCCGGACGGTGCGCCCGTGCAGTTCGACGCGCCGGCGGAACGGTTCACCGATGGCGATGGCAAGCCGGGGCTCGTCGTCGCCATCACCTCGCCGCAGCCGCTGCAGTCGCTCGCCGTCGTCGGGCCGCAGCCGGCGGCGACCTTGATCGAGGCGGTCAAGCGCGAAGCGCAGGGGCGCGGCGACCGGCTGGCGAGCGCAGCGCAATATCTCGCCGTGCTGCGGTAGGTCGGGGCCTGCGCTTGCGGCAATGCGCCGGTTCAGCGCCTGTTCAGGCGCGATTGGCAACAAACTAGGGCTGTGCCGATCATCAGGCACCGTCCGGTGTAAAGTTTCAGTCGTCTCTTTCGTTATGGACATTCATTCATGCGCGTCGACGATATCGTCATTCTGCGCACCACGACTGAGGTGGTCGTCATCACGTCGGCCCGCCCTGGCGTGAAGTCGCCCGTGCCGCTTGCATCCGGCAACCACGTCGACATGCTGTTGAGGCTGCACGCGCTCGATGCCACGGCGATGGGGGCGTTGCGCGATTTCTGGGAACGCTACGGCGGTGGCGGGCACCGGTCGAGCCTGCCCAATGCCGACCGGCTGATCGCGCTGGTCGCCGAAGGGATCAGCACCGGCCGGTTTACCGCCTACGTGCTGATCCAGCACCCGCATATTTCGGCGATCGACCCATCCGGCTCGCGCGCTCAGGCGATGCAGAAGGTGCTGCAGCTGGCTGACGAGCGTCGCAAGCAGGGATTGCACACGCTGCACGAGGCGGCATACGGCTCCGAGGGCAAGCGCGGCAAGGCGCTGAAGCCGATGGGCAAGCGGCTCGATCTGGCCGATCGGCTGTTCGATACCTTCCAGCGCGCCATCCCCTTCGTGCCGGGCTCGGTGAAGGCGGAGTTTCGCGGCCTGGTCGAGAGCCCCGAGCGGCTCGGCTTCATGGTGGGCATGCTGGTTGCCTGGGCCGGATTGCATGCGGTGGTCGTGGGCGAGGTGCTCGACGGAGTGGCGCTGGCTGCGCTGATCGCCACGTCGATCCTCGAGGGCACGTCGATCGCCATGAGCTTCTTCGCGATCCTCGACGGGGCGCGGCTGTTCTCCAGCTTCCTCACCAAGGTGGCTACCGCCAAGTGGGAGGGCGATCTCGACGATGCGGCCAAGGATCTCGCCAATGCGATTGCGGCGATTGGCGTCGCCACGCTCGTCAATGCCGTCGCCCATGCCGCCAGCAAGCTCAGAACCTCCGACCGCAAGGCCAACCGCGGCGGCGCCGGCAAGGGATCGGTGCTGACCAAGGAGGAATCGGAGGCGCTCAATCAGCGGATCGCCAAGGCGCGGGTGGGGGAGGACAGGCCGCCGCCTGAGCCGTCAAGGAATACGCCACCGCCCCCGAAGAAGACCCCGCCGCCGCCTGACACCGGCAAGGCATCCGGCACGCCGCCCGCATCGCCTTCCGCTTCGCCGGCGCCGCAGCTTCCGGCCCCGCCGGCACCGCAACCGCCGCCGCCCGCGCCGCCGCCGACGGGCAAGCAGCTCGGGCTCGCCAAGGATTCGCGCCTGCGCCGCGATCTCGGCGACGATAATTTCAACGATGACGGCAGTCTCAAATGGCCGGCCTTCCCGGGATCGACCGGGCCAGAGACACCGGTGACGCTGCCGGTCGGCACGGTCGTCGACCGCTACGGCTCGCCGTTCGGCACGTTCACCTCGCCCGCCGGCATCCCTTACGAGCAAAGGGCGCTTCCCTACGATCAGACGGCCGTGCCATATTCGCAGTATCGGGTGTTGAAGCCGCTCGGCACCAATTCGAGTACGATCGCGCCGGCCTTCGGCGATCCGGGCGGCGGCACGCAATATCGTTTCGACAAGTCGGTTCAAGACCTGATCAACGAAGGCTATCTTGAGAAATTATAGCGAGACGGCGATGACGCTTTCCGAGGTCATAGAGGTTCTGAAGGCCGGGCAGGTGCCGGACTATCTCTACGCAGTCGATTCGCTGGGCGACGGCGATTGCGTCGGCATCGCGTTTACCGGCGGTCGCTGGACGACCTATTTCAGCGAGCGCGGGGCACGCGTCAACGTCAAGGAATTCGACAGCGAGGCGGCAGCCTGCGCGGCCTTCCTCGCCGACGTCGCCGGTTCCTACGAAGCGTATTTCGGTCGCAAGCCCGACCTGCATTTGAACGGTTGAGACGTCGGCCCGGCTGGGCCGATCGAAATTGTCGATCAACGCGGCGTCGGGCAGGACCGCCCAGGCCGGTAGGAGTCGTTCATGTCCACCAAGCTTTCACCGGAACAATCCGCGCTCGACCGGCTGATCGTCGACGAGATTTTCGACACGATCCCGGAAGAGTGGCGCTGCTTTTCCCTGATCGTCGAGCCGCGCCAACTCGACGGCGGCGGGCAGATCATCACGCTGATCAACCCGGAAGTGGCCGGCCAGGAGATGGAGCCATCGGCGACGATCCGTCAGCATGTCGGCGAACTTGCCACCTTCCTCGCCAAGGAGGGGCGCAAGTGGGACCGCATCACCTATCAGGCGGGGCTCGACGACAGCGGCGCATGGCGACTGAAGATCACCGCGCCGTTGCCGGATTGACGTCGCGGCCTGCGGCGCGCTTCCCCAGTGCAATCGCCGCCGGCACGGATCTACCGCGGCCCGGGTGGCGGACGCGGCGCGGCCGGCTGCCGGTCTGAACGCGCTCCGGCACGCTATCCGGTCATGGACCCAAGCTCGCTCGGCAGGCGGGAAGCCATGGTCGCGCTGCGATTTGCCGCCGTTCAGGCGCTATTCAGCCGATTTTGGCCAGTCTCAGCGCCGGATGGATGGTGTGACGGCTCGGATCGCGCCGATCCATGCTAGAATTGCCGCAGCGACCGTGGTGCGGCGATCGCTCGAACCCTCTAACCGCCGGTCTGCCGATGTCGAGGCATGGGACGATGCGCCCCCAGGTGGCCAATACCAGCGCCAGCGCCTTGGCGGGCGCGTTGAATGGCGCGGCCTGTGCCGTGATTGCCGCTGCGGGCCTGTTGCTGCTGGCCGGTCTCGGCGCCGGTCGAGCCGAGGCCGCCGGCGACATGACACCCGGCCGCGGCGTCCAAACCGACCAGCGCATCGACCTGCCGCTCGATCCGGCGGCGGGCGACGCGCCGAGACCGGCCAATCCGGTCGGTCCGGTCCGGGTTGCGGCCGGCGACGACAATGTCGGGCCGCTGAAAGGCGTGGCGCAACGCGTCGCGCCGCTCGAGGTGGTGGCCCGCGCCGACCGGCCGGATCTGGTCTGGAATGCCGCCGAGCATACGCTCGCCGACCGCGGCCAGATCGTCGCCTATGACGTCGATGCCGCCGATATCGCCCGGGCTGCCGACCGGGTGGCGCTGGTGCGCGTCCTGCGCGATCTGGCGCAGAAGGCGGGCCAACCGGTGAAGGTGCTGCCGGACGATCGGATGTATCAGGCGCGGCAGCACCTCGACATTCAGGTCGCCGAGACGCGCGGCCGGTTCGCGCTGGTGTTTGCCGTCTCGGGCGACGGAACGCTGCAACTGCTCTACCCGCAGCCGACCGATCCGGCGCAAGTCGCCGACGGCACGCTGACGATTTCCGTCGAAGTCGGCCCGCCGTTCGGGGTCGATCAGGTGGTTGCGCTGACGGCGGCTGCGGCGAACCCCGGCCTGGTGCAGGCGGTGCGGCGCCTCGATCGGCGCAAGGCGGCGGGCGACCTGCTGGGGCTGATCGAGCAATTGCCGGAGGGAAGTTGCAGGTTCGGGCTCGCCGCGCTGGCGACGCAGCCGTAGGCGTGGCGCGCGTCCCGTCAATATTTGTTGTAACGCGTTGATTGATAGATCATTTCATCGCCGGTCCGGGCGTTTGGCGCCGGATCGCGACACAAGGCCGGAGGCAAGCCGATGCACACGTTCCTCGCAGGGCTGACGCGATTGGCCGCGTCCTTGCTGGTCATCGCCGCCGTGGCGGTGCCACCGGTCCAGGCCGACGATCTGACGGCCGCACCCGAGCGCGGCCAGACGCGAGTCGTCGGCGGGCACAAGTCGATCGAGGGGGCCTGGCCGAGCCAGGTGAAGATCTATTCTCCCGATCCGGCCGGGCGCGGCCGCTACCGGGCGCTGTGCGGCGGTACGGCGGTTGCCTCTGAGTGGGTGCTCACGGCGGCACATTGTTTCGTCGCCGCGGTCGGGGCCGAAGGCCGGCGCCAGGCGGTGCAGACCCAGGATGTGCTGATCGTCGCCGGCATCGCGCATGTGCCGGCGGTGATCGTGCAGGGCGACGAGATCGCCAAACGGGCGATCAAGGCGAAGGCGATCGTCTATCACCCCGACTTCCAGCCGGCGACCTTCGGCAACGATATCGCGCTGGTGCAGCTGGAGAAGCCCGCCGGCGTTCCGGCCGTGCCGCTGACCGGGCCGGCCGATCGGATGAACGAACTTGCCGGCCTGTCGTCGACGGTGGTCGGCTGGGGGTTCACCCAGGAAGTCTCCGGCACCGACATCGATCTGCTGCCGGCCGACCTGCAGGAAGTGGAACTGCCGGTGGTCGACATCGCCACCTGCAAGGCCGCCTATACGACGAGCGCGCTCAAGGGCAATTCGATCGACGATCGCAATCTGTGCGCCGGCTTCCCCGAAGGCGGGCGGGACGCCTGCCGCGGCGATTCCGGCGGGCCGATGATGATGCGGGCGGAGACGGGCGAGTGGCTGCAGGCCGGCATCGTCTCGTGGGGCGAGGGCTGCGGCCGGCGCGATCGCTACGGCGTCTACACCCGCGTTGCCGCTTTCTCCGACTGGGTGAAGACCGTCACCAACAGCCGGATCGCGCAGCCGCTGCGCCCGTTGGCGACGGCGCGCTTCGTCGATACCGCGGCCAACGTGCCGGCTGCGCCGACCGGTACCGACGGCGTCGACAAGGTGCCGCTGTTCTCGCTCGTCACCCCGGCGGATCTCGCCGTGGCGGCGGCGGCCGTGCGCCCCGGCGATCGGGCGCTGGTCATCGGCATCGACGGCTACATCTCGCCGCTGACGCTCAACGGCTCGGCGGCGGATGCGGCGGCGGTCGCCAATCTTCTCGTTTCCGACCTCGGCTATCGCCGCGAACAGGTGCTGACGCTGACCAACGAGAAGGCGACGCGAGCCAATATTCTCGCCGCGCTCGACACATTCGTGGTGCAGGGATCGGACCCGGGCTCGCGGGTGTTTCTGTACTATTCCGGCCAGGGGTTCCAGTCGCGGGTGTTCCCGGCGCTGCGCGACAGCGCTTCGGGGCCGGCGATCGTCCCCGTCGATCTGGCGCTGGTGCGCGATGGCGACGGAAATGTGCGCGACGTCGGCAACGCCATCTCGGCGAGCGAGGTGCGGCGGGTGCTGTCGCGGCTGACCGATCGCGCCGTCACTGCGGTGTTCGATACCTCGCAGATCTCGCGGCGCGAGTTGCAGCGTCCGGCTCGGGCAAGCTCGGACGAGATCGGTGCCGTCCGTTCGGTCGAAGCTGTGGTCGATCTGGCGCCGGAGATCGCCGAGATCCGGGTGAAGGCCGATCAGGCGCCGATCGATCCCGGCCGCAATCTGACGCTGTGGGTCGGCGCCTCGCCGGATCAATGGGCGCTGGCCGACACCAACGCGGCCACGCCGATGGGCGTGTTCACCCGCCTGTTCGTCGACGGGCTGCGCGCCAACCGGCTGGTTGCCTCTAAGGAGGTCGACGTCAGCGTCGCCGATCTGAAGCAGTCGATCGCCGCGGGCGCCGAGCGCTTCTGCGCCGAGGCGGGCCGGTTGTGCCGGCTCGGACTGAAGCCGGAGTTGATCGCACCGGAGGCGGTAATGAACACCAGCCTCGTCTCCGTGCCGCATCAGACCGAAGTGGCGGCGCGCGCCACCCCGGCGGTGCAGAATCCGGCCGGTCTGCACCTCGACCTCGGCGGCGACACTTTGAAGCCGACCGCCATCGCCACCGCGAAGAAGCAGGGCTATCTCATCGTGCTGAAGATCGCTGCCGACGGACGCATGTCGCAGGTCTTCCCCGACCTGGCGGCGCTCGCCGCGACGCCGGCGAAAGACAGGGCCAAGCGCAACCTCGGCGAGATCAATCTGATCGCCGCCGACAAGCCGGTGACGATCGCTCTGCCGAAGCCCGAGCCGGGCGAGAAGACCGCCGGGGGCATCCTCGTCGGCGTCGTCGCCGACAAGCCGGTGCAAGCGATCGATCTGCCGGAGCTGCCGCTCAACGCCGATGACGCCTACGGCAGCCTCGTATTCGTGCACGATTACGCCAAGTCGCTGAAGATTCCGGGGGCGGACGGCAAGCTTGCCGACATCGAATGGTCGTTCGACGCCAAGGTGCTGGCTGCCAAATAGGCGGCCGGCATCGTCCCTGCCGCTCGCGTTGCGCACGGCGGCCGAGGCCGGTAAGATCCCTCCGGTCGGCGACCATTGGCTTGATGGAACTGTCGATTTTACGAAGCATCTGGGGCACACTGGTCGCGGCGAGGCCGGTCGGGCGGTCCTGGCCGAGACGAGACTGCAATGCGCATTTCACCGCGTTGGTTGTTAACGCTGATAGCGGTCCTGGTGCTTACCCTGACCGCAGTGAGTCCGGCCGCAGCGGAGCGGCGGGTGGCGCTCGTCATCGGCAATTCGACTTACAAGGCGGTGCCGGCGCTGACCAATCCGCGCAACGACGCCGCCGACATCGCCACCGCGCTGCGTTCGCTGGATTTCGAGGTGATCGAGCGCTACGACGTCGACAAGAATGGCATCCGGCCACTGCTGAAAGACTTCTCGCGCAAGGTCGCCGATGCCGATACCGCGCTGGTCTATTACGCCGGTCATGCGCTGCAGTATCGCGGCCAGCTGTACCTGATGCCGGTCGACGCACAGCTCGAAGACGCGACCGCGCTCAAATTCGACATGCTCGCCGCCTCCGATATCCGCGACGTGCTCGATCGCGTCAACGGCGTCCGCATCATGATCTTCGATGCCTGCCGCAACGATCCGTTCAAGGATGAGCCGGAGGCGACGCCGACCGCGCCGCCGCAGCCGCAAGGCCCGACGCGCGGGCTGACCCGGGTGATCCGGCCGCAGGGCTCGGTCATCGCCTACGCCACCGCGCCGCTCGACGTGGCCGAGGACGGCACCAAGCGCAACAGCCCGTTCACCCGCTCGCTGCTCAAATGGATCAAGGAGCCGGGGCTGGAGATCAACCAACTGTTCCAGCGCGTGCGCAACGACGTCTACGAGATCACCGGCAAACGGCAATTGCCGGAGATCACGGTGTCGCTGTTGCACGAATTCTATCTGAACCGGGCCGAGACCGACTACTCCTCGTGGGCGCGGATCCGCTTTTCCAGCGACCCGGCCGACTTCCGCGACTTCCTCAGCCGGTTCCCGGCGTCCGAATTCGCTCCCGACGCACGCTATCGGCTGGATGCGATCGAACGAGGCCGGAAGCTGCTGGAAGAACGGCAGAAGGCGATCAAGCTGAAGGCGCAGCAGCAGCACGAACAGGAGATGCAGCGGCGGGTCGATGCCGCCTGCCGGGCCGATCAGGCCGCGATCGACGGCTTCCTGGTGCGCGACGGTCGCGCCGAGCTCGAGCGGTTGCGGACGGCGGCGACACTCTGCCCCGAGACGCCGAAGCGGATCGACGTGGCGCTCGGCGAAATCGACCGGCACGGGCAGGAACGAGCGGAAGCCTGCCGGCGCGAGGCGTCCGAGATCGGCGATCTTGCCAGCCAGGGACGCGGTGCCGACCTCGCCGAATTGCGCAAGGGGGTGCGTTGCCCCGACAGCGCGGCCCGGATCGAGCAGGCGCTTCTCGACGTGCAGCGGCGGCAGGACGCCTGCCGGCAGGAGGTGCAGCTGGCGCAGGAATTCTCCACGGCCGGCAAGCGCGACAGCCTGCTGGCGTTGCGCGGCAGGCCGCTCTGCCAGGAAAATGTCGCGGCGATCGATGCGGCGCTCGGCAGACTGTCCGAGCGCGAGGCAGCCGAGCTGCAGGGGCGCCTCGATGCGGCGTGCCAGCGCGAGGCGTCGCTGATCGCTCTCCTGCCGGGCCCGGAGCACAGGAACGAACTGCTGCAGCTGAAGTCATCGGCGCAATGTCCGATGACGCCGGCCAAGGTCGATGTGGCCCTTGCCGGAATCGAGCGGGCCTGCGGCGGCGAGGCGGCCGAGGCCGCGACCCTCATCGCCAAGGCCGACAAACCCGGGCTTGCAGCGCTGACGGCGCGGGCGCGCTGCCCGGAAACAGCGGTTCGGGTCACCAGCGGGCTGGCGCAAATTGCCGCCCTGGAGGAGCAAGACCGGCAACAGCGCCAAGCTGAACAAGAACAGATCAAGTACAAACAAAGGTGTATCGAAGAGGAAAAGCGCGCCAGGGTTTTATATTCTACCGATCAACGCTCGGACCTTGAAGCTCTGGGCAGGAATGCCCAGTGTGCCGAGACAAAACCGCGAGTCGAGGCGGCATTGCAGCAGCTCGATGCCAATCGGCGGGCCAAGGCGTGCGAACGTGAGACGGCCGAATTGGCAGGGGTGTCTCCGACGTCGCTTGATCCGCGCGATGTTGCCAAGGTCGAGGCGATGGCCGGACGTGCGACCTGCGCGGAGACGGCCGTTGCTGCCAGGGATCTCACCGAAAAGCTGCGCAAGCTGCAGTCGGCCGAACAGGCTTGCCAGACCGAGGCCGTCGAACTTGATCGGCTGAAGCGGCTCGGCGGGGCTGGCCGCGAGGCGTTCAACCGGTATCTGGCGAGCCTCAGCTGCGACCGGTTGAAATCCACGTCGCCGCTGCCGCCGCCGCTGGCTCAGGCATCGCTTGCACAGCCGGCGATCGACACGCCACCGCCACCTCAGGCATCGCTTGCACAGCCGCCGATCGAGACGTCTCCGGAGCCGCCGCCGCCGGCCCAGGCAATGCTGGCGCAACCGCCGGTCCAGGTACCGCTCGTGCCGCCGCCGATTCCGCTCTCGCCCGCGCCGGCCGTCGACACGCCCGAACTCGTCGCCAAGGCAGCCACGGAACTGCAGCGGATTGCCTGCCTCGGCCGGACGAACGAGGCTTCGCTCGCGCAGGTGCGCAAGGCGCTGGAGACCTATTACGGCTGGAAAGGCGAAACGGCGTCACCGACCATTGACCAGACCGTCATCAGCCGGCTGGAGCAAGAGAGGCGACCCGTCTGCCGGGTGCAGTGCGCGCCCGGCGAACATGAACGCCGGGGCAAATGCGTGGCGGATGCCCTCACCAAACCGAAGCCGCGTCAGCAGCGTGAAAATCGGCCGACGCAGGCGGAAAGGCCATCCGCCCCGTCTCGGCCGCCGGTGGCCGACAAGCCGAAGAACAGCGGCGTGATCTGCACCGGCTGCTGATATCGCCGGCCGCAGCGCTCCGTTCGGAGCAGGCGTGCCCGGCCGTTCAGTAGGAGGTGCCGAGCACGACGTAGCCGGGGCAGAGGGCGTTGCGGCAGCGGGCCGCATGCACCGGGCGAATGCTGCCGGCCGGCGCGGTATAATCGACCACTGCGAGCATGCGTGGCGACCGTTCGCGCGTTGACAATCCTTGCTGTGAATACAGCGGCTTATGGTGCGGCAATGGCAGGTCTTCGACGGCGTATGCCGGCATTGCGACAAGAGAGCCAAGGCATGCAATAGCAACGGCGAATGGTGCTTTCATCGAAAGTCTCCTCATGCACTTGATGATACCAAGTTACACGCCGCTCGGCAACGCATGTTGATTGGCGCCGCGTCCCGCCGTGATCGGCTGCGGCCCGGCGATGACCGGCGAAACCGTAACAATGGTTAATCGCGCGCTGCGTGTGTTGCGGAAAAGTCGCATCCATTGGCATTCGAAACTGATATTTGCGGGCCATGCGCGGCATAAGAGCTCGCACTGCGTGTATAATTCAATCATAAAGTGCTATTAATTCTTTTAACACCTTGAAATATAAGAAATGCGCCTGACAGGCCAGGCGCTCACCGGTGCCGGGGCTGCCGCCAGACTCGCAAAGAGGGTGCAGTGTCGCGCCTTGCACGATTTAAGTGCGCAGACCTAGAATTGCCCACGCAGAAGTGAATCCCGTGGTGCGGGTAGTACCGGGCGCCACGCAGTTGGGCAATCTGGGGGAAGCATGGCTGAGATTTCGATGGGCTCGATTGCCAGGCAGCAGTCACAATGGTGGAGTGTGTCGCCGCGGCGGCTGCGCTCCTCGCTTCTTGCCAGCACCTGTATGGCGGCGGGCGTCCTGTTGGGCAGCGCGGTCGGACTGCCGAACTACGAGCAGGCGGTCGCGGCGGATACGGCGACGTGGACCAGCGGGGGTACCGGTACGCAGACCGACTTCAACGATGCGACAAACTACAACAACAACACTCCGGCGACGCCTCCCGACGGGAACGACGTCGTCATCGTCGCGGCCCCGAATGATCCAACCACAACTGTAGCGGTGACGGTGAACTCGCTGACGTTGAGCAGCGGCACGCTGACCGTCGCCAATGGCGACGCGATCGCGGTGACGACCAGCTACCAGCAGCAGGGCGGAACACTCATCGGCGCCAATGCTGCGGGCGACGTGTTGGCCGATACCGTCACGATCTCCGGCGGCACTGTCGACGCCACCGCGACGATCAGCGCGACCACCAGCTATACGCTGAGTGGCGCGACCGGAGCGACGATCGACGGTGTGCTGACCGGCCCCGCCGGGCTCGCGGTCTCGGGCTCGGGCACTTTCCTTGTCGGGGGCACCAACACCTACGCGGGCGCGACAACAATCGACAACGGCACGCTGCTGGCCGGGGCCAACGCCGTGCTGAGTTCGGCCAGCGCGACCACGGTCAACTCAACCGGCACGCTCGACCTCGGCGGCTTCAGCGAAACCGTTGCCGCCGGGATCACCGTGGCGGGCGGCACGCTGACCAACGGCACGCTCACCGGCACGGCGGTGACGGCGACGAGCGGCACGGTGAGCAGTCTGGCCGGCGACATGACGCTGGCGGTGACCACCGGCTCGACGACGATCTCCGGCAGCAACAGCTATACCGGCACCACGACGATCGGCACCGGAGGCACGCTGCTGGCCGGGGCCAACGCCGTGCTGAGTTCGGCCAGCGCGACGACGGTCAACGCAACCGGCACGCTCGACCTCGGCGG
>JARLIU010000004.1 GCA_031291595.1 Ancalomicrobiaceae bacterium
CCCACCGAGCTGCGCGGCCTCACTCAAATGTCAAATTCAAAGCTCCACTAGACTCAATGAATTGCTAGTGGTCCTGGGATTCCGACATTTGCGTATGAGCGCGCGGCAAGTGGGATGCAAATGTCGGAATCGGACCACTAGCGTGCCGATACGGGCAGTTGAAGCCACCGCTGATTGCGTCGTGCCAGCGGCACCGAACGGCCACGGCGGAAGAACAGCACCAGGGTCAATCCACTGATCAGGCCAAAGCCCAGGGCGAAGATCACGGTCGGTCCGGTCTTGGGAAAGGCCTTGGCGAGCGGCGGCGTCGCTGCTCCGAGCAAGCGCACGTCCGAATAGTAGAGGTCGTTCGCCGGCGGCCGCGCTGTCCGAATCGATTGCCGCGCTGCCTCGATCTGCTTCGCCAGAACGGCAACCCGGCTGGCGCGATAGGCTCCGGTTCGATCAATCTGAGCCCGTTTGTGGGCCAAGCGATCGCCGATATAGGCCATTGCGACTGCATTGGCCACCTGCGCGGCACGCACCGGATCGCGCGAGCGATAGGAGATCATGATGACATAGGAAAGCCCGAGGCGAAGACAGCGAACGCGGTCGGCGAAAGCGTAGAACGCCCGCGTTGACGCGTCGTAAGGCGCGAGGTTCGGTACCAGTCGATGCAGCAGATGCGCCGTCGCCGACCAGAAGCCGTTCTGACCGCTGGCCAGTTCCGGCGAGTCCTGCAGATTGAGCTGGTCGAATACGCCGCGCAGCAAGCCTTCCGACCGCAGCACGTGCAGCTCGGTGTCAACCTGCTCGCTGTCGAGCGCCAACTGGTGATAGTGGCGCTCGTCTTCCGGGCCGTCGTTGGCGACGTGGCGCGGCTCGAGGACGATTTCAACCGTGGAGACAAACTCCGGCTTGACCAGGATGATATAGCCGACGCCGGCGGCGGCCCAGATCGCCATCCAGGCACACAGAAACCACCGGGCCCGCCAGACGGTTGTGCCCAACTCGGCGACGCGCACCGCCGAATGCTCGATTTCCCGGTTGCCAGCCCACATCGGTCACCTGTCAGGCCAAATGCTGCAGCATCCGCCGTCCGGATCGAGGCGCCCGAACGGCCAGCTTGACCGCCCCCGGAATGACAGAGGCATGCCCAAGTCATTGAGTCCGGGGCAGTTCCTGATCGATCAGACCGCTCCGTCCGATCGGCAAACGCTCCGTCCGTCACACGACGATGGCCCAGTACAACGTGCAATCTCGGCAGCAATTGGTCCGGAACATCCCGGGACGACAATCTGAATGGGTCGCGCCATACCAAACTCCCCTCCCCTCGATCCCGCCGGACTGACGCAGCTGGAGCCGCCTCCGCGACAATTCCGGAGCTCGATCAAACGATTAGACCACTGTCTCGGCTCCGGATTCCTTAAGTTCGCCGGTCTTTCGGGCCGAAAGCGACATTAGACTGTGCGGTCGATGTGAAAATCCGGCTTAAAGTCCAACAACTTCTTCGATCATATGATCCATCTTGACCGGTCCATTAGGCCGGTACTCGGATGCGTCTCAGGGCCATTTCGGCTCATTTACAGCTATTGGCACTCAACTTAGCATCCTCCCCCTGTCGAACGGGCGCCGATGCGCACCGGCGCAGCGCCGCTCTTCGGCCTTGGTCTTGGAAAAAGAACTGGGAGAACCGAGATGCCAGAACTTCACACGAATGGGAACTACGAAGCTTACGTCGCCCAACTGCTCAACCCGGCAGTTGCCGGCAATCCATTCAATCCGGCGGCCTTCAACTTGGCCGCCAACGGGGCAACCGGAGCCGGCTATGGCTTCGGCAATGGGCAGAGCCCAGCCCTGCTGCAGCAAAATCCCTGGGCTCAGCAGGGACTTGCGCCGTCAAACGGCGTGTGGCCGCAGCAGCAGATGGGCAACCACGCCCAATCGCTGATCGCGATCCAGGCCGCTCAGCAAATCGCGGCCCGACACGCCGTCTACGCGCTCCAATGTGCCCAGGCGTTGCAGCAGATTGCCCACCATCTGATGGCACAGCAATGGACGCAGCAGGGCATGGCCGGCCTGCAGCAGCCCGGTCAGAGCCAGTTCGGTCAGAGCCAGTTCGGTCCGCAGTTTGGCGTCGGCCCGATCGGCCCGGCGATCCCGCCCATCTACGGCTGGGGGCAACAGAACCCCTTCGCCCCGGGAGGCCAGCAGTTCGCGCAATATCTGGCGAACCAGCAGATGCCTCAGCAATTCCGCTACGGGTTGGTCGCGTAGCCTGATCTGCCGGGCGCTCCGGCCTTCGGCAAGCCGTTCCGGAGTTTCGCGGCAGAACAGCAAGCCTGAGCGGTGGTGCGAGTCTGATCGACGCGCCGCCGCTCTGGGCCCTCCCCAAAACTCTGGGCCCTCCCCAAAACCCGGCTACGCGTCCGGATCGCCCTGTCGACGATCCGAGGGCGGCCTCTTTCAAGGAAAGACACGTCATGGCCGAACAGGTGAAGAACAGCGATCCGGGTCAGCTCGCCAATTCTGGAGCGTCCAAACGGTCGACCCAAGGTGCGAGCGACCCCTCGCCCGAGCGAAATGGTCTTCGAAGCGGCGCTCCGGCCATCCTGCCGCGACGCAAGCGGCAATATGTCGTTGCGGTCCGTCCGGTTGCCGGCTCGGCCGTTTCGCCGACCGACGCGATCCACGATTCGCTGCAGAAGATCGAAGGGGTTGAAATCCTTCGCCGGATTTCGACGCGCGGCTTCAGGGGTCTGGGAGCCGGCGTCGCGCTTGCCGGCCAGGGCATTCAGGACGTTCTCGTGGTGCGGATGGACGATCAGCGTGCCGAAGCGCTGCGCCAGAGCGCGCCGCCGCAGGTTGTCATCGAGGAGGATGCCCGGCTGGACTCCGGTCCGTCGATCTGCCCGGCGTCGTTTGCCTTGCCCTGGTCGAACCGGATGCCCAGCGCGCCGCGCCTGCGCCGCGAGGTCAAGATCCAGGTGCTGGGCGAAGGCGATCAGCCGCTGGTCGGGGCCGGCGTAACCATTCTCGGCCAGAATTCCGGCGCCGTCGCCGTGACCGACCAGACCGGGACGGCCAGCGTCGGACTGTTCGACGTCGATGCCGAACTCGACGACATCGATGCCATCTACGTGCAGCCCATGGCCAATCATTGGGACTGTTTCGTGCAGCGGCCGGCGCTGAAGCCGTCCGAAACCAACATCGTCAGGCTTCGCCCGTTGTCTTCGGCTGCAGGGGCCGATACGACCAAGTCGATGGCCGTGAAGCGGACGACGTGGGCGCAGCACTTGATGGGCCTCGACCAGCTCGGTGCCGGGCTGACCGGCCTCGGCGTGAAGATCGGGCTGATCGATTCCGGCTGTGACAACCGCCACCCCATGCTTCGTCACGTGGTCAAGGGCGTTGACCTGACCGGCAGCAACGGCACCAACGGCTGGTCGACCGACGAGATCGGACAGGGAACCCATTGTGCCGGGATCATTGCCGGAAACGGCAGTCCTGAGAACGGTTCGTGGGGCATCGCGCCGGAGGCGGAACTCCACGTGTTCAAGGTCGCCCCGCACGGCCGGTTCTCCAATCTGGTCGAGGCCCTCGACTACTGCATCGAGCGCCAGATCGATATCGTCCATCTCGGGGTCGGCGCCAACCAGGCCTCCGAAATCGTCGCCCGCAAGATCATCGAAGCCCGCCACAACGGCATTGCCTGCATTGCCGCATCGGGCGACGACGGCGGACCGGCGATCTTTCCGGGCATCGTTCCGGGCGTGCTGTGCGTCTCGGCGGTGGGACGGCTCGGCGAATTCACCGCGGATACCCATCACGCCTGGACGGCGATCCCCGAACTGATCGGCTCGACCGGCATATTCGCCACCAATTTCAGCGGCTCCGGCCCGCAAATCGGCGTCTGTGCTCCGGGCGTTGCCGTCATCTCGAGTGCTCCGGGCGGCGGATTCGCGGCCCGCGACGGCACGGCGATCGCCGCGGCCCATGTCGTCGGTTTCGCGGCTCTGGTGTTCGCGCATCACCCGCTGTTCCGAGGCGCCTTCGCCAGCAGGAGCCAGCAACGGGTGAACGCGCTGTTCGACCTCATCCAAGGTTCGGCGGCCCGTCCGGCCTTCGACCCGGCGCGCGTCGGCGCCGGCCTGCCGAATTTCCGGCATGTCGCCGGGATGGGTGCGCCGGATATCGATGCTTGGAACAAGACGGTGCAGGATCTCGGCGTCATCGGCGGCGTGCCGGAAGGCTACGGCGGTGAACGATTTGCCGGTGCCGGCGCGCCGCCATCGTCCGCCGATCTCTCAGGCGTCATGGCGTTGATGCAGATGCGCGCCGTCGGATTGCTGCACTGAGCGTTCTGCACGCTGACCAGCGACGAAAGATCAGCTGCGAATGCTCGCACGGATCTCACCGCCGGCGAACCAGCCACGGTGAGATCCGCCACGATCGCCATGCCACCGCACCGGCGGCGGCCGGCGGCGCGTGGTCAGCCAAAGCGCAGCTGGCCGATGAGCGAGACCCCGATCTTTGCCGCCGCCTGGCCGCGACGATGGACGCCCAGCTTCTGCAGAATTTTCTGGACGTGGTTCTTGGCCGTACAGGGTTCGATGCTCAGGCTGCGGGAGATTTCCTTGTTGGAAAGCCCGCGGCTCATCAGTTCGACCACCTGAAGCTCGCGGCGGGTCAGCACGACACCACCGCCTCCATCGGTGCTCAGCGAAGCGATCGAATGATAGAGCGACCCGGCCACCTTGGGCGAACAGACCAGTTCGTCGCGCATGACGCTTTCAACGACGGCAACCAGGTCATGCACGGCAGCATCGGTCGGTACGTAGCCGTCGATGCCGGCCGCGGCGCAAGCCAGTATCTCCCGTTCGACTTCGCGTACGCCCATTGCAACGATCCGAAGCCGGCGCACCGATTGCCGCAGAGCGTCGACAGCCGCGCGTGAGTCCAGTTGGACTGCATCGAGCAAGACAACGTCCACGGGGCTGTTTCGAAGCGACCGCAGTGCGTCTGGCAAAATGCCGCCACCGACGACTTTCATCGTTGGGTATCCGGCAAGTTGCAGGGCCAACCCCTCATGGTGCAGCCGCACGTCGCTTAGGATGAAGAGCCTGATTTGCATGGATATCTTGCCTCTCAGCAGCATCCTCAAACGGTGATTCGCGCCGATACACGGCACTCACTCGTGCGCAGGTGCGGATCAGTACTTATGCGCTACGACATTTGTATGGCCGCGGTTCGCCGCGACCTTGCGCCAATCGTCGTCAAAGGGCGGATTCACCTGCAGACGGGGATTGTTCACGCGAAATTTAGACGTCGATCGCCGCCGGGGCAGTCCGGGCGAGGAAGCGCGCTGAGGTGCTCGAGCCGTTCGCACCGACGGGACCGGGCGCGTTTCTCTCCGATCCCGACCGCCGACAGATGCTGCCGAAGCTCAGAGCTGGCATCGATCGCGTGAAGGGCCGTCTGGCTGCCGCCGGCTCACGACGGATCGTCGACGGACCTGGCGCGAGCCCTGCGACGCACCTTGCGATAGCCGATCTCCTCGCCGAGCACGTGGCGCTCGAAAATGCTCTCGGCGCGCCGGAAGATTTCGCGCAGATGCCGGCGCATAGCGGCCACCGCCCGCGCTTCGTTGCATTCGGCAATGCCGTTGACGATTTCGCGGTGTTGTTCGATCAGCAACGGAACGTGGTTGGCGTCCTCACGCAACGTCAGGTGGCGCACGCGATCGAAGTGTACTTTCGTCTGGCGGATCAGCTGCCAAACCTCCTCGCGCCGGGCGATCCGGGCGATCGTGCGATGAAACGCCTCGTCCGGCGCAAAGAATGCGGCGCCGTTGCCCGAGCGGACCACTTCCTCCTGCCGCTCGATCAGATCGGAGAGTTCGCGCAACGAGGTGGAATCGATGTAGCGCACCGCCTCGGCGACGAGCGCACACTCGAGATGCTCGCGGATGAACTGGGAGTTGCGGAACGCCTCAGGCGAGATCGGCGCAACGAACGTGCCGCGCTGCGGCATGATCCGCACCAGTCCGATCTCGGCGAGTTTGATCAGCGCCTCGCGCACCGGCGTGCGGCTGACTTTCAGCCGGTCGCAGAGATCGAGTTCCGACACCGGGGTTCCCGGCGGCAGCGCGCCAATGATGATGTCGTCGATCAACCGATCGAACACCTGATCCGCCAAACGAAGTTGTGGGGCTTCAAGCGCGTCTTCAGCCATGCGGGTCTCGTCCCCGTGATTCGAACTGTGTCGGCCCGATGCAGGGCGGGTGAATGGCGGGCCAACCGACGCCGCATTGGAATTCCACCCGGCCACAAGTCCGGCTGCGATGTCCTTTGTCGAGGGAAAACGTCCGGGCATCAATCCGCCTCACGGCCAAATGGGCTGCATATTCGACTGCATCCGTAGGAAATCGACCGAAATCCAACGCACGTAGACGAACGGGGAATGCGACGAGCCCGGGTCCCAAGTGGTGCCGGGTTTGCGGATGACGTCGTCCGGCGATGCCCCCGCAGATGGCGCGGCGCAGACAAGGCTAGCCGAGGCCATCCGTCATCGGCGGATCCAGGCGCGCCGGTCGGCCGCCGCTGCCGTCGGCCTCCGCCGTTGCCCGTGGATTTCCCTATGGTTTGGTCCTCATAGTTGGGATACCAGCTGACAAGAGGCGACGCCCCGGATGATGTGACGTTCGGCTTCGGCGGCCTCGCCAAAACGACCGAAATCTCTCGCCGGTCGAATCTGGAGCAACCAAAAACTCGCCTGTTTCCGCCTTGTTGCACTCTGCGACAGGTGACGCGGTACGGCACATCGCCCGGCGCCCCGGGTGTCTCGGCGGCTCCCAGTAAAGTTGTTGGCTCGAGGTCATGGCGACGTTGCTCGATATCTTGTATCCCTATTAGCATCGTGATATCAAGCGGACATCCCGCTCGACGCGTTCGCCGATGTGCGGCGATCGCCGGTCGCAACGGGCATCCCCTGGGCCTGCGGCAATCCCGGGATCCTGCAGGTCATCGCCAAACCCGGCAGTCGACGGAACGGATGAGGAGAGGGAAAGCAATGAAGTGTCTGGTCGTCGAAAGTCCCGGCCGCATGGCGATCGTCGATCGTCCACGCCCCGACCCCGCCCCTGGCGAGGTTCGCGTGCGCATCGAGCGCGCCGGCATCTGCGGATCAGACCTCCACATCTTTCACGGCACCAATCCGTTCGTCGACTATCCGCGTATCATCGGGCACGAGTTCTATGGCCGCATCGATGCAGTCGGCAGCGGCGTGCGCGCCTCGATCGGCACCCGCGTGGTGGTCGATCCGGTCATCTCCTGCGGCCGCTGCTACCCGTGTACGGTCGGCCGGCCGAACGTCTGCGAGTATCTGCAGGTGATCGGCGTGCATCGCGACGGCGGCTTCTCGGAATTCGCCTGCATCCCGGCTGCCAATGCCTATGAAGTGCCGGCGGAGATCCCGGACAATCGGGCGCCGCTGGTCGAGCCCTATTCGATCGCCGCCAACATCACCGACCATACCGGCGTCGACGCGACTGATATCGCGCTCGTCTACGGCGCCGGACCGATCGGACTGACGGTGATCCAGGTGCTGAAGCACGTCTATGGCGTCGGTCGGCTGATCGTCTCGGATATGATCGATGCTCGCCTCGATCTGGCGCTGGCGAGCGGCGCCGACCGGGTGATCAACGGCGGTCGCCAATCGCTGCCGACCGTCCTGGCGGTGGAGGGCATCCGCCCGACGTTGATCATCGACGCCGCCTGCCATCCATCGATCCTGGCCGAGGCGATCGACATCGCTTCGCCAGCGGCGCGCATCGGCATCATGGGGTTCTCCAGCGATCCGACGTCCGTCGTGCAGCAGAAGGTCACCGCCAAGGAACTGGCGATCCACGCATCGCGACTGAACGGCCGCAAGTTCGCCAAGGTGATCGATTGGTTCGCCCGCGGCCTTGTGGCGCCGGAGACTCTGCTGACCCACCATTTCCCCCTGTCCGAGTTCGCCGTCGCTTTCGACACCTTCGAGAACGATCCGGCGGGCTGCTGCAAAGTACAGTTCGAGATCGCCTGAGGATCGTGCGGAATTCGGCGCCCGTTCAGCAGCGGGCAACGGACCGCCGCCGATCCGCCGGCATCACCGTTCGATCAGCGCGACCGCCCGCGTCGGCGCGCCGGTGCCGCCCGCCAAAGCCAGCGGCAGGGCCACCAGCCGGCACACCGGTGGCAGACGCCCGAGCCCGGCAAAATTCTCGCCGATCAGCACGCCGGCATCGAGCAGGATGCGATGCGCCGGATAGTCGCTAGCCCCGAAGCTGTCGATCGACAGACAGTCGCAGCCGACCATACTGACCTGGCGTTCGACCAGCCAGCGGCTCGCTGCGGCGGAAAGACCGGGCCAGTCGGCAAGGAACTCCCGACCATCGATCGGCCCGCTCCACAACCGGTCCCAGCCAAAATGCAGGAACACCGCGTCGCCCGGCCGAATCGCGCCATTTTGCCGCTCGAATGCGTGCAGCCGCTCCGGCTCGACCGTTCCCCGCGGCGCGATATCGGTCGCATCGACGGTGATCATCCGCCCGAAGAAGCGTTCGAGCGGGATGTCGGAGATCGACGACCGGCCGCGGAAGAAATGAACCGGCGCATCGACATGCGTGCCGGTATGTTCGCACAGGCGCAACGAGCTGTTGGCCGCGACATCGCCACGGTCGTAGGACTCGATGACCTCCTGGCAGAAGTGCGGGTGCGTCGGCCAGACCGGCATGTCGGGCCGCATCGGATGCGTCAGATCGACGAAGTCGAAGCGGGCGGGATCGAATAGACGGTCGATGGAACCGGACATGGCTTGCGGTCCTCAGGCGGCGCGCGGCTTCGGCACGATGGCGATGATCAGGATGATCAGCGCCCCGGTCAGCATCAGCCGGATGCCCGCCTCGATGCGAAAGGTGTTCAACATCGTCGCCATCAGGTTGAAGAACAGCGCCGCTCCCCAGATGCCGACCGCATTGGCGCGGCCGCCGGCGACGCTGGTACCGCCGAGCACCACGACGGCGATCGACTCGAGCAGGTAGGCATCGCCCATGTTGAGCGCCGCGCCACCCGAGAATCCGGCGAGCAGAAAGCCGGTCAACGCGGCAAGCGTGCCGCAGCCGGCATAGGCGATGAGGCGCACCCGCCACACCCGAACGCCGGCGAGCCGGGCCGCCGGCTCGCTCTGACCCGAGGCGAGGAGGCTGCGCCCCCACAGCGTCGAACGCAGCACGAAGACCGCGGCAGCCGTCAGTCCCATCACGCACAACGGCATGATCTCGATGCCGCCGGGTGCCCAGACGGTAAAGGCCGACAACAGCGCCGGCGGCTTCAGCGTTGCCTCGCCGCCGAGATTGAACGCAAACGACTGGAAAACGAAGCTCCAGGCCAGCGTCGCGATGATCGGCGGCAGCCGCAGCAACAGGATGGCGAGAAAGTTGAGGGCACCGGCTGCCGCACCGACCAGGAGGGCGACCACGAGGCCGGGAACGAGCATGCCGTCGTGCCCCGTCATCACCGCCATGGAGACATAGGCGGCAAGTGTCAGCACCGAGGGCACCGAGAGGTCGATATTGCCGGAGCCCGCGGCGATCACCAGCATCTGGCCGGTGCCGATCACGACGCTGAAGGCGCCGAAGGCCAGCGCCGCCGCCAACGTCGATCCGGCGCTGCCGATACCGGAATAGGCCGTGGTGGCGATCCACATCGCCAAGGCGACGATGAAGCTGTAGGTCCAGGGAGCCAGCACGAGGCGTCGCGTCATGGGGCCTTCTCCGACAGCAGCACGCGACCGGCCAGCACCAGGAACAGGATCACGCCCTGCGCACCGATCTGCCAGGTCGGCGGCACTTGCACGAAGCTCAGCAGCGAGCCGGCGATCGACAGCGTTAGCGCTCCGATCACGGTGCCGATCGGCGAGACGAAGCCGCCGGAAAACGATCCGCCCCCAAGGATGACCGCGCCGACGCCGAGCAGCGTGTAGGCCGGCGCCACATTGGGGTCGCCGGACGTGGTCAGCCCGGTGAGCAATACGCCGGCGAGGCAGGCGAGCGCGCCGGCCGCGGCATAGACGCCGGTCTTGACCGCGGCGATCGACCATCCGGCACGCTGCAACGTCCGCGGATTGCCGCCGGCGCCGCGCAGCACCGCGCCGTAGGACGAGCGCGAGATGACGAAATGGCCGGCGAGCGCCGCCAGGATCGCCAGCCAGATCGGCAGCGGCATGAGCGGCGGCCGCCAGTTCATGAAGCCGATCAGCCAGTCCGGCGCCGTACCGCCGGGTCCCGGCAGCAGCGTCACGCCACAGCCGAGCCAGACGAACGACAGACCGAGGGTCACGATGATGGACGGAAGCTGGCGGACGTGGATGAGCAGGCCAAAGCCGGCATAGGCGGCGATGGCCAGCAGAAACAGCGCGACCGCGAGCATCGGCTGCGGTCCGAGGTAGAGCGCCGAGATGCAGGTGACCAGACCGACGAAGGCTCCGTTGGACAGATCGATGTCGCCGAGCATGATCACCAGCATCTGGGCCAGCGCCGCGAACATCAGGGGCGTCGACAGCTTGAACAACAGGCTGAAGCCGAAATAGCTCATCGCCGCCGGCCGGATCCAGAAGATGACGGCTAGCATCACCACCAGCGCCGTCGCCGGCAAGGCGATATCCGCAGCGTCGCGCAGCCGCTGCCGCCCGGCGCGCAAGCCGGACCATCGTGCCGCGTCAGACATCGCCACCTCCGAACGACGCTTCGAGCACGCTGGCGTGGTCGATCGACGCACCCGCCAGTTCCTTGACCGCCCGCCCCTCGCGAAACACATAAAGCCGATCGCAGTTCCTCAGTTCCTCGAACTCGGTCGTGTACCAGACGAACGAGCGGCCGGCCTCGGCTTCGCTGCGGAGCAAGCGGTACACCTCCTGTTTGGTGCCGACGTCGACGCCGCGCATCGGATCGTCGAGAAAGATCAGCCGGGCGTCGGACGCCAGCGCCCGGGCGAACAGCACCTTCTGCTGATTGCCGCCGGACAGGCTGAGAATGGGCGTATCGACCGACGGCGCCTTCACGTTCAGTTTGGCCGACCAGGTCTCGGCCAGCCGGCGCGCCGCGCCGAGCGAGATCAGGCCGAGACGCGACAGCGACGGCAGGCTTCGCAGCGTCAGGTTGTCGGCGATCGACCACAGCGCGAACACGCCCTCGGTGCCGCGGTCGCCGGCAACGAAGGCCGCGCCGTTCGCCGCGGTGTTTTCGGCTGCTGCGAACATCGCCCGGAGCCGTTCGCGCTGGCCGTGGCCGTCGAGCCCGGCAAAGCCGATGATCTCGCCTGCGGCGACGCGGATGGCCAAGTCGCGCGCGTCGCGACCGGAATGGGCGAGGGCGATGCGATCCTGCCGGCCGGCGGCGGATCGGTCACCCGCCTGGCGCGGCACCTCGATGGTGCCCATAAGCTCGACCAGTGCCGTCCGGGTCAGGCCGGCGGTCTCTGGCTCTGCCACCACCCGGCCGTCGACCATCACCACTGCCCGATGGCATACCTCGATGATCTCGTTGAGGCGGTGGGTAATCAGGATCAAGGCCAAGCCGCTTGCAGCGGCACGCCGGACATAGGCGAGCAGCTGCGTGGTCGCTTCGTGGCCGAGAGCCGATGTCGGCTCATCGAGGATCACGCAGCGAACCGCGCTGTCGGTCTGGCTGAACGCGCAGGCGATCTCGACCATCTGCCGCGCGCCGATCGACAGATCGGCGAGCCGGCGGTCCGGATCGATGTCGTGCCCGGGAAAGACGGCATCGAGCGTCGCGACGACGAGCGCGCGGGCCCGCGCCCGCCAGCCGATCCCGCAGAGCGAGCGATGCATCAGCCGGATGTTTTCCGCCGCCGACAGATTGGTTGCGAGCGAAAGCTCCTGGTAGACGCAGCGGATGCCGCTCGATTTGGCGATCGCCGGCGACCAGATGGCCGGCTCCCGCCCATCGAAGGCGAAACGTCCGCCGGTCGGGGCGATCGAGCCGCTGACGATGTTGGTCAGCGTCGACTTGCCGGCGCCGTTGTGCCCGACCAGCCCGACAATCTCGCCGCCCGCAAGATGGAAATCGACGCCGCGCAGAGCCTGCACGGCGCCGAAATGCTTCGCCAGTCCACGGATCTCCAGGAGATCCGTGGCGGTGCGACCGGATGCGGAGGTTCCGTTCGTTGCATGGTCAGACATAGCGGCGATGCTGCTCATTTCGGGGCGGAAACGCTCGGCAACGGCTGCTTGTCGACGTTGGCGTCGATGATCTTGGCGACCAGATCCTGCGGGTATTCCGCATTGACGACGCCGCCCTTCGGCACGGTCTTCAGCCAGGCGTCGAGATCGGGCTGGTAGATCTGCAGCAGCGGCACCTCGACGAACTTCGGCACCGTCTTGCCGGCGAGGATCTGCTGGGCCACCCAGAAGGCGACCTGCGATACCGACGGAGTGGCGCCGAGCGAGAAGGTCTCGTAGCCGTTGGCGTCACGTTCCTGCTTCCACAACGCCAGTTCGTCTTCGCGGTTGCCCATGATGATGATCGGCAGCTTGCGTCCGGCAGCCTTGAAGGCCTGCGCCGCGCCGTAGCCGTCACCCCCCTGCGTCAGCACGGCATCGATCGAGGGCAGCGACGGAAGGATGCCGGCAACCTCTTTCTGCGCCACCGTGGCGGTCCATTGGCCGTAGACCTGCCCGACCGGCTTGTAGGCCGGATGCTGTTTCAGCATCTTTTCGACGCCTTCGTGCAACCGCCGCTCGAAGCCGTCGCCGGCGATGCCACGGATCTCCAAGATGTTCAACGGCTTCTCGCCCAGCTTGCTGGCGACGAAGTCGAGTTCCGCCTTGGCGTAGGAATCGAGGTTGTAGTCGACGACGTAAGCGCACTTTTCAGTGACGCCGCTGGCAAAGGCGACGACGACGATGCCGGCATTGCAGGCGTCCTTGATCGCGCCATTGAGCGCGGTATCGGAGCCCGCCAGTACGATGATGGCGCTGTATCCCTGCAGGATCAGGTTCTGGATCTGCGCGGCCTGTTCGGTGACCGAGTTGTTGGAGCTGACGACGGCCGAGCCGGCGATAAGCTTGTCCTTGACAGCCTGCGCGGCCATCGACTCGAAGCTCTTGATCATCACCTGACGAAACGAATTGCCGGCGTACGAGTTGCTGAAGGCAATCGTCTTGCCACTGGTATCCCCCTTCGCAATCCCGTCGTCGGCATTCGACGCTGCGACGCCAAGCGTCAACGATGCGCAAAGGGCCAGCCCGAGAGCCGTAGGTCGATTGAACGGGTGATCGTTCATGTGATTTCCTCCGTGTCGCGCCGGCGGATTTCGGCCCGCTTCCGGCAGTTGTTCTTAATGGAGCGGTCGGCAAGGATAGGATGCGGCTACCGCCATGTATTGCTGCGATAGGTCTACGAAGGCCCAGCGGGACTCTGCTGGGACAATCGTCCACCAACTGCATCGCAGCACATCCAAATGCGCAATTCCGCAGCGTTCCTTGCGCCAGCCCGTGCACGGTATCGGCTTCCGGGCCAACATGTCAATATCCTCAAAACAACCTAATTAGGATACCACGAACACCGCCACGGTGTGTCCGGTGGGGCGCGACGGCGAGGGGCGCATTTTGCGGCTGTCCCGTGTCCGCGCGTCAGCCCGCCGACAGCAGCGGCGCACTGTCGGCAGCACTGTGCCCACGTGCATCACGATCGCGATGGCGGCAAATTTCCCCGGCGGTGATCACGATGGCACGCCAAAATACCCGCCGATCGGCACGGGGCGGCAAACCCGCTCGCAGTCTGCGGGGGCTTCTGGCTGGCGGATCGGCGCAATGGCCGACGCCCAAAGGGGATGTTCCCTGGGTGATTCAGGCGTCGATGCGATTGCGAAATCTGTCGATCCCAGCGGGATCGCGGCGGGCGCCCGACTTGACGCCGAGACCCGGGATTGCGCCGCCGATCAGCGCAATTGCCCGCCCACGCAACCGCGTGCGGGCGAACTGGCCGGCTTTCGTCGACCGGCTGGCAGCATCAGGTCTTGAGCCGGTAGCCGGTCTGGAAAATCCGGTAGATCACCGTGAGGCACAGCGCCAGCACCGCGAGCGTCGCCCCGAGGCTGATGCCGACACTGACATCCGAGGTGCCGAAGAAGCTCCAGCGAAACCCTGAAATCAGATAGACCACCGGATTGAACAGGGTGATCGTCTGCCACACCTCAGGCAGCATGCGGATCGAATAGAAGGTGCCGCCGAGGAACGCCAATGGCGTCACCACCAGCAACGGCACGATCTGCAGCCGCTCGAAGCCATCGGCCCAGATGCCAATGATGAAGCCGAACAGTGAAAAGCTGATCGCCGTCAGCACCAGGAAACTCGCCATCCAAAACGGATGCTGGATGTGGATCGGCACGAACAGGAACGCGGTGGCAAGGATGATCAGGCCGATCACCACCGCCTTGGTCGTCGCCGCCCCGACATAGCCGATGACGATTTCGAGCGGGGATACCGGCGCCGACAGGATCTCGTAAATCGTGCCGATGAAGCGCGGGAAGTAGATGCCGATCGATGCGTTGGACAGCGATTGGGTGAGGAGCGACATCATGACCAGCCCCGGAACGATGAACGCGCCGTAGCTGACGCCCTCGACCTCGGAAATGCGCGAGCCGATCGCAGCGCCGAACACCACAAAATACAGGGCCGTCGAGAGCACCGGCGAAACGATGCTTTGCAACAGCGTGCGGAAGGTGCGGGCCATCTCGAAACGGTAGATCGCCCAAATGGCGCGCAGGTTCATGCCGTCTGCCTTTTCCTTGCGGTGTCGCCGTCATGGACCACGCTGACGAAAATTTCCTCCAGCGATCGTTCGCTGGTGCTGAGGTCGGAAAACCGGATGCCGGCGGCCGCCAGGTCGTCGAATAGCGCGGTGATGCCGGCGGGCCCGTTCTCGCTGTCGTAGGTGTAGATGAGCTGGGTGTGGCTGTCGGACAGCTGAAGCCGGTGGGCGCCGAGCGCCGCCGGGATCGCCGCCAACGGCTGGCCCAGCTGCAATGTCAACTCCTTGCGGCCGAGATTGGTCATCAGCGCCACCTTGCTCTCGACCAGCACGATCTCGCCTTTGTTGATGACACCGACCCGGTCGGCCATCTCCTCGGCTTCGTCGATGTAGTGGGTGGTGAGGATGATGGTGACGCCGCTTTGCTTGAGCTGCTCCATCACCGTCCACATCTCGCGGCGCAATTCGACGTCGACGCCGGCGGTCGGCTCGTCGAGAAACAGGATTTCCGGCTCGTGTGCCAGCGCCTTGGCGATCAGCACCCGCCGCTTCATGCCGCCGGACAGCGTGATGATCTTGGAATCCTTGCGGTCCCACAGCGTCAGCGAACGCAGCATCCGTTCCAGATAGGCCGGGTCCGGCTTCTTGCCGAACAGTCCGCGGCTGAACGATACCGCGTCCCACACCGTGATGAAACCATCGACGGTCAGTTCCTGCGGCACCAGCCCGATCTTGGCCCTTGCCCTGCGGTAGTCGCGCACGTTGTCGTGCCCGTCGACGGTGACGGTGCCCGATGTCGCCCTGACGATGCCGCAGACGATGCCGATCAGCGTCGTCTTGCCGGCGCCGTTCGGGCCTAACAGCGCGAACACCTCGCCGCGATTGATGGTGAGATCAACCGATTTCAGCGCCTGAAAGCCGGTGCCATAGGTCTTGGAAAGCTTGGAGATCGTGAGGACTGGCAACATTGAAAGGCCTTCGGTGCAAGGACTCGCGGTCGTGTTCGTCGGTTGGGCCCGTGGCCGGAACGAAGACCGTCGATGGCGGCCTGCAGCCGACGGCCAGCGGCGTACTGCCCATATAGGTGGCAGGGCAGCGAAAGCCAGCGCAAGAGGGGTGCAAATCGGCGTGGATCGCGAACCGAACGGGAGCTGGCTGCGCTGATTCGAGCCGTTTGGGCCGGTCCACCGAGGGATGGAATGGGTGCCCCCCTCTCGCCGGTATTGCAGTGTGCCAAGGTGGTGGTGCCCGCAAGCATCCCGCCGAGGAGAGGGCACGCATGTTGCCCGGTGCGCGAGACGGCCGAGATCGGTTCTGCAAGCCCCGAGCCCCGAGCCACCATCTCGGAAGTGGCACGCCGCCGGGGAATCAAGGCCCCGCTCTACGCATGGCGGCGGCAGGCCGGCGCGCTGGCCGACCTGCCGTCCCGTTGCTCTGACAGATGTTCGGCTGAGCTTAGGTACCCTCGCTTGCCGAGACATCCCGCCGTGGGCTCAGGCCTTCGGCAACTCGAAGGCGACAAAGTGCGACCCTTCCGCCGACTTCACCCTCAACAGAACCGCCTTCTTGCCGTCCTGATGCGCGGCGGCGATCGCGGCCTTGACCTCCGCCGGCTGTTCGACCGGCTTGTCGGCAACCGACAGGATGACGTCGCCCGACTTCAGGCCGGCATCGGCGGCGGCGCTGTTCGGATTGACGCTGACGATGGCGACGCCATCGCTGCCGGCGCCCGCGATCTGTTTGGCCGGCGCCAGCTCGACGCCGAGGACCGGGATGCCGTCATGCTGCTTCGTTTCGGCCTTGGCCTGCACGTCGTTGGTCTGAGTGGCGAGAGAAACGTCGGCCGTCTGCTCGTTGCCGCCGCGCACGAACGTCAGCTTGGCGTCGTCGCCCGGCTTGAGCGCTCCGACCAGTCGGGTGAGTTCCCGGGCATCCTTGATTGGCTGACCGTTCAGCGCGGTGATGACGTCGCCAGCCTTCAGGCCGGCCTTGGCGGCGGGCGTTCCCGGCATCGCCTGATCGATCAGCGCACCGGCCGCGGTCTTCATTCCGAGGCTGTCGGCAATCTCGGATGTCACCGGCTGGATCCGCACGCCGAGATAGCCGCGCACCACCTTGCCGCCGGTTTCGAGAGAACTGATCACCGTTTCCGCGGTGCTCGACGGGATGTCGAAGCCGATGCCGACGCTGCCGCCACTGGGCGAATAGATCGCCGTGTTGACCCCGACGACCTCGCCCTTCAGGTTGAAGGTCGGCCCACCGGAGTTCCCCTTGTTGATCGGGGCGTCGATCTGCAGGTAGTTGTCGTAGGGACCGGAACCGATGTCGCGTCCGATCGCCGATACGATTCCGGCCGTGACCGTGCCCCCGAGCCCGTACGGATTGCCGATGGCGACAACCCAATCTCCCGGCTTCGCCGCTTCCTTGGCGAAGGAGACGAAGGGGTAGTCGCCCTTTTCCGTCACCTTCAACACGGCCAGATCGGTCTTCGGATCGGTGCTGACGACGGTTGCGTCGAGGGTCTTGCCGTCGTCCATGGTCACCGTCATGGTCTTGGCGTTTTCCACGACGTGATTGTTGGTCACCACGAGTCCATCGGCCGAGACGAAGAACCCCGACCCGAGTGCCGTGACCGGATGCATCATCTGCCGGTTGCCTTCGGCGCCGAACTGATTGCGGAATTGCTTGAAGAACTGCTGCACCTGCGGCGGCAGGTTTTCCATGCTCCCCGACAGGTCCTCGGTTTGGCCCGACGCATTTTCGACCTTGACCTTCACCGACACCACCGCGCCTTTCACGCGGTCGATCAGCTTGGCGAACGACGGCGCGGGTTGGGTCTGCAGGTCGGTGGTATCGACGGCGGCGGCGCGCGCCGGTCCGCTTGCCGACATCGTGATGGCGCCGACGACGCCGGCTGAACACAGCGCCAGGATGGCAACCGATGCCAGCATTCGCTGGCGGAACAGCAAACGATTATTGGGATTGGGGTTTGACATGGGGTACCTCTCGGTTCTGAGGGAATCGCTGCAAGCGATCAATGGTCCCACCATATCTTTCCGGATTTTCCCGAACGATGGACAAACAGTTAACTATTTTCAATGTGATGGATATTGACAGTGCACTCTCATATTGCCACGTCAGGGCTAATCAACCTTATTATCGACCATGGCCGTAATGCGGCAATTCGATGGCTGCTTGCTAACGACTTGCGCACAATTGCGACTGAGGCGCCGATCACTGCCGACCCTCATCTGCGTCGCGGGGACATGGCGGCCGCCGCTGAAGCTGTCGGCCTGGCCCACGCGAGCGATCCTGCAGAGTCTCAGTACGACCATCTGAGACTCCTTGGCGCGATCGGACGCTTCGGGATCTCGGCCGAGCGCAAACAACGACCGGCCGTGGTGGTTTGACTACACCGAAGCACCCGAACCGGACCACGGACCCGGTGCCGGAGCGGGCGCCTGCCTCTCGCTCAATGTCTGAGTCAAGGCGGTCATCCCTGCTAGGCCGCCAAGCTGCATGCTTTCAACCGCCGAACTCGGCACGATCACGATGGTCGCATTGTTGCTCTTCAGCCCCTCGTAGAGCATGTTCATCGCGCGCAAATGCAGCGCGGTGGGGTTGTTGGCGTAGGTCTGCGCCGCCTCACCGAACTTTTCGGCAACCTGACGCTCCGAATCTCCAAGGATGACGCGCGCCTGGCGTTCGCGTTCGGCTTGCGCCTGCATCGACATCGCATCTTCGAGCGCCGGCGGGATCAATACATCCTTGACTTCGACTGAAATGACATTGACGCCCCAAGGTTCGGTCCGGGCATCGATGATCTTCTGCAGTTCACTGCTGATCTTGTCCCGCCCTTCCAACATCTCGGACAGCATGGTCTTGCCGATCACATCGCGCAGAGCGGTTTGAGAGGCCCAACTGATGGCGGTACCGTAGTCGGCGACATCGAGCGCGGCCTTCTTCGGATCGATGACTTTCCAGAACAGCACGGCGTCGACGTTCACCGGGACGGTGTCCTTGGTCAGGGTCTTCTCGGCCTTGAATCCACTGGTGATGACGCGAATGTCGATCCAATAGGCAACGGTCTCGAACACTGGAATGATGAAAAACAGGCCGGGACCTTCAAGCGCGCGGAAGCGGCCGAGGCGCAGAACCACAGCGCGTTCCCATTGGTCGGCAACCCGGATCGAATTGGCGGCGACGAAGGCGACGATCACCGAACAGACGGCGATCACCGAGCTTTCGACAATGGCCTGAGGCGTGAAGACCGAGTACGCCACGGCAAGCCCGATGCCAAGAATGACGAAGAAGATCAGTATCGGCAGTGAGTTTGGCCGTCTCATCGCGATTCTCCTCATTCGGCCCGCTTCGGCGGACGATCATCATGACCCGGAATAAGTCGTTGCCCGGCTGGCGTCGGATCTGCAGCGAGAGGCCGAAAGCGCACAGTCGCGAAATCAGTCGTTTGACTGCGCCGATAAGCAACTATCCGTAATCGCCATTTACGCGCTGCGGGCCGGCGTCAGCAATTTTGCCCCCCGCTCAGGTTTCGACCCGATCCGTTCAGGGCAACCAACGTATCGCGGGGCAACGTCTCAACGCCCCAACTTCGATTATATAGCATAAATCACGGCGACGGTCCTGCAGGGCATCTGTATCGACTGCCCGCGCCGCTTCAACTTCCCCGAAAAATGACCGGCCGATGCCACAAACGGGCGGCGCGGATATCGGCATCGCCCAATCGCACCTCGGTGCGGCTAGCCCTGGGTCTTCGGCGCGGCCGGAGGCTTGCGGATCTCTGCCACGAGCGAAGCGGACTGCCC
>JARLIU010000082.1 GCA_031291595.1 Ancalomicrobiaceae bacterium
CGAGGTCGACGCCGGCGTGCCGGTCAAGTCGGTCCGGGCGACGCGCGGCAAGTACCTCAGGGCCGAGCCGGTGGCTGCGCTCTATCAGCAGGGCCGCGTGCGGCACGCCGGCACCTTTGCGGCGCTCGAAGACGAGATGTGCGATTTCGGCCCCGAGGGCCTGTCGTCAGGCCGCTCGCCCGACCGGCTCGATGCGCTGGTCTGGGCGGTCACGGCGCTGTTGCTCGAAGGCCGCGGCAGCCCGAAGGTGAGACGGGTTTAGGGTGGCGCGGGGATGCAGCAGCCAATGTCGACAAGCAGCGTAGGTGTCATCCCCGGCGAGAATTGCGCAGCAATTCGAGGGGCGAGGCTGTGCCGAACGCCCGACCCGTCGGGAGGGCCGGCGGGGATCCAGAAACAACGATCTCGATACTTCTCTCTGGATCCCCTTGCCCTCGAGCCTTCGGCTCTCGGCCGGGGATGACATCCTGCCTTTTGGAGAGTCGTCAGCCCCGCACCGTCCCCTGCTCGTTCAGCGCGGGGAAGTCGCGCTGGTGCCAGACCGGATAGGCGGCCGGCAGGTCGCTGGCGGCGTCGAGTTTGGCGATCTGCTCAGGGCTCAGCTGCCAGCCGACGGCGCCGATGTTTTCCACGAGCTGCGCTTCGTTGCGCGCCCCGACGATCAGGGTTGCCACCGTCGGACGGCGGAGCAGCCAGTTGAGCGCCACCTGCGGAATGGTCTTGCCGGTCTCGGCCGCCACGATGTCGAGCGCGTCAACGATCTTGTAGAGGTGCGCTTCCTCGAACTTCGGGCCCGTGCCGGCGATGTCGTGGGCGCGTGTGCCGGGCTTGGCCGGCTGGCCGCGACGGATGCGGCCGGTGAGCTTGCCCCAGCCGAGCGGGCTCCAGACCACGGCGCCGACGCCCTCGGCGCGGCCGAGCTGGGCGAGTTCCCATTCGTAGTCGCGGTTGAGGAGCGAATAGTAGGCTTGGTGCGCGACATAGCGCGCATAGCCGTAGCGGTCGGAGACGGCGAGTGACTTCATCAGGTGCCAGCCGGAGAAGTTGGAGCCGCCGATGTAGCGGACTTTGCCGGTGCGGACCAACTGGTCGAGCGTCGACAAGGTCTCCTCGACCGGCGTGTTGTAGTCCTGACCATGCAACTGCAGCAGATCGACGTGATCGACGCCGAGCCGATCGAGCGAGGCGTCGACCGCCGCGATGATATGCTGGCGCGACGAGCCGTAGTCGTTGGGCCCGTCACCCATCTGGAAGGTCACTTTGGTGGAGATCAGCACCCGGTTGCGTTTGCCCTTGATTGCGGCTCCGAGGATCTGTTCGGCGAGACCGTGCGAATAGACGTCCGCCGTGTCGAACATCGACACGCCGTGGTCGAGGCAGACGTCGATCAGGCGCGAGGCGCCGGCGGCGTCGGTCGAGCCCCAGGCCTTGAAGAAGTCGTTGCCGCCGCCGAACGTGCCCGTGCCGAAGGAAAGCGCCGGAACACGCAGGCCAGAATGTCCTAAGCGATTGTAATCCATTGTTGTCTCCCGAACGCGACGGCTGGCTGCCTTCGCTCGTCGCGCAATACATGGACCCGATCCCGCAAATTTCCAGACCGAAAGTCTCCCCATGACCCCATTCGAGTTGCTGCGCCGCTGGGTCGTTCCCGGCGCGCTGCCGACTGCCCGGCCCCCGGTTGCGCCGCCGGCCGCCGCATCGCCCCTGGCCGAGATCAAGTCCTCCAGGGCCGGCCCGCTGATCTCGCTGCATTTCGTCGGCCGGCCGGTATGGACGCCGCGCGACTATGCCGGGCTCGCCCGCGAGGGCTATGCCCGCAATCCGATCGTCTATCGCTGCGTCCGGCTGATCTCGGAGGCGGCCTCCTCGGTTCCCTGGCTGTTGTACCAGGGCCGGCACGAGCTCGACCGCCATCCGCTGCTCGATCTGCTCGCCAGCCCCAACCCGCGGCAGTCGGGTGCGCAGTGGCTCGAAGAGCTCTATGGCCACCTGCTCGTCTCCGGCAACGCCTACATTGAGGCGGTCGCGCTGGGCGGGCACGTGCGCGAGCTCTATTGCCTCAGACCCGACCGGGTGAAGGTCGTGCCCGGGGCGGAAGGCTGGCCCGAGGCCTGGGACTACACGGTCGGCGAGCGTTCAGTGCGCTTTTCCGCCAGGGCCGAGCCGGTCAGGCCGATCCTGAACCTCAACCTGTTCCACCCGTTGAACGACTACTACGGCATGGCGCCGATCGAGGCGGCACAGGTGTCGCTCGACGTGCACAATGCAGCGTCCTCCTGGGCGAAGTCGCTGATCGACAATTCGGCCCGGCCGTCCGGCGCGCTCGTCTACCAGTCGAAGGACGGCTCGAACCTCAGCGACGAGCAGTTCACCCGGCTGAAAAAGGAGCTGGAGGACGGCTTCCAGGGCGCCAACAACGCCGGCCGGCCGCTTCTGCTCGAAGGCGGGCTCGACTGGAAGTCGATGGGTCTTTCGCCGAAAGAGATGGACTTCATCGAGGCCAAGCGCGATGCGGCGCGCGAGATCGCGCTCGCCTTCGGCGTGCCTTCGATGATCCTCGGCATCCCCGGCGACCTGACGCACGCCAACTACGCCGAGGCCAATCGTGCCTTCTGGCGTTCGACCGTGCTGCCGCTGATCTCGCGCACCGCCCAGGCGCTCGGCACCTGGCTCGATCCGGCGTTCGGTCCGGGGCTGCGGCTTGCCTTCGACACAGACCAGATCGAAGCGCTGGCGACCGACCGCGATCAACTGTGGCGCCGCGTCGATGCGGCGAGCTTCCTCAGCGAGGACGAAAAGCGCGCCGTCGTCGGTTATGGCCCCCGGCTTCCCGCCGCCTCGGCCGCAGCGCAGGCCGGCGGCGGCAGTGATGGTTCCGTGCCGCTTCCGGGTGCCGAATTCGCCAAGGAAGACGCCGATCCCGTTACCGCTGCCGATCCGGCCGCGCCGTCGGCTGGCGCCGCCGATCCCGCCGAGGACATCGAACCGCGAGGCACCGCCGATGACTGACGCAATCCGTATCGAACCAGGCCAGGCGCGCGCACTCGGCCCGGACCGGGACCGCCTCATGGCCGCACCGGAGCGCAAACGCGCCGAGGCAGAAGTGGCGACCGTCTCCGCCGACGGCGAGTTCTCCGGTTACGCCAGCCTGTTCGGCGTCGAGGACCTCAGCCACGACATCGTCGAGCGCGGTGCCTTCCTCGCCTCGCTGCAGCGCCGCGGCGCTACCGGCGTGAAGATGCTCTACCAGCACGATCCGGCTGAGCCGATCGGCCGCTGGCTGGACATCCGCGAGACGGCGACGGGCCTGTTCGTCGTCGGCCGGCTGATGCCGGACATCGCCCGGGCCCGCGAGGTGCTGGCGATGATGCGGACCGGCGTCATCGACGGCCTCTCCATCGGCTTCAAGACGGTGAAGGGCCGCACCGACGCCAAGTCCGGCATTCGCCGTCTGGCAGAAGTCGACCTGTGGGAGATCTCGGTCGTCACCTTCCCGATGCAGCCGGCCGCAAGGGTCGGCAACGTCAAATCCGCTTCCCCAAGCCCCGCTGCCGCCGCGCCGCGTGCCCTCGCCGCCGCATCCTTCGCACCGAAGGATGCCGAGGAAGACCGACGGCTCGCCCGCCTGTTCCGCCGCCTCGCCGCCCAAGTCGCTCCCGGCGCCTGAGCCGAGGCGCGATGCCTGCCGGCGACCGCTCTCCCGTCCGATGTCCCCTCAAGTCCAGACTGTAGCAAGGAGTTGCCATGGTTCCCGCTATCGCCAAAGCCCCCGAGGTCAAGTCCGCGGTCTACCGCGGCAACGACGCCAATACGGCCTACGCCGAGTTCATGTACCAATTCGACGCATTCAAGGCCGACAACGACCGCCGCCTCGCCGAGATCGAGCGCCGCGGTTCGGCCGACGTCGTCACCAGCGACAAGGTCGACCGCCTCGAGCAGGCGATGACCGAGCAGAAGCGCTGGATGGACGATCTCATCCTGAAGCAGGCGCGTCCTCGGCTGTCGGGCGATGCTGCGGGCCATCGCTCCGCCGTCGGCTTCGAGCACAAGGCCGCCTTCGAGGCCTACATGCGCGGCGGACAGGAGACGAACCTGCGCCGGCTCGAGGAGAAGGCGCTGTCGGTCGGCTCCGGCACCGACGGCGGCTACACCGTGCCGACCGAGATCGAGACGTTCGTCATGCAGCGTCTCGCCCAGATCTCGCCGATCCGTTCCATCGCCGGCAACCGCCAGGTATCCTCGCCGACCTTCCAGAAGGCCTTCTCGGCGACCGGCCCGGCGGGCGGCTGGGTGGCCGAGACGACACCGGCGACCGCTACCGCCACCCCGGCGCTGCAGCAGATGGTCTTTCCCACCATGGAACTGTTCGCCATGCCGTCGGCGACACAGGCGCTGTTGGACGATTCGGTCGTCGACATCGAAACTTGGCTTGCCGGCGAGATCGACACGCTGTTCGCCGAGCAGGAAGGCGCGGCCTTCGTCAACGGCGACGGCACCAACAAGCCCAAGGGCTTCCTCGCCTATCCGACCATCGCCGACGACAGCTGGTCGTGGGGCAATCTCGGCTATGTGCTCTCCGGCGCGGCCGGCGCCTTCCCGACAACCAATGCCTCCGACGTGTTGTTGACCCTCGTCTACGCGCTCCGCGCCGGCTATCGGCAGAACGCCGCCTGGGTGATGAGCCGCAAGACGCAAAGCGCCATCCGTCAGTTGAAGGATAGCCAGGGCCACTACCTCTGGCAGCCGCCGGCGCTCGCGGGCGGCCAGGCCTCGCTGATGAACTTCCCGCTGGTCGAAGCCGAAGACATGCCGGCGATCGCCGCCAACTCGCTCTCCATCGCTTTCGGCGACTTCCAGCGCGGCTATCTGGTGGTCGACCGGGTCGGACTCCGCCTGCTGCGCGATCCCTACTCCGCCAAGCCTTTCGTCCTGTTCTACACCACCAAGCGCGTCGGCGGCGGCATGCAGGACTTCAATGCCATCAAGCTGTTGAAGTTCGCCGCCTCATAGGCAGGACGCTCCGAGCTAATGCCCCCCATCCGGCGCCCGGGCATCCCTCCCGGCCAGTGAGGCGCCGTAACTCGCGGCCCGCCACCCCCTTCCGGCGGGCCGCGCCTTTTCTCCCCCCGTGCTGGTCCAGGACCCATTCCAGGAAACCAATCCATGACAGCCGCGCTCATCATGCCGCCGGCCATCGAGCCGGTGCTCATCATCGAAGCCAAGGCGCATCTGAAGGTGGAGATCGCCGATGACGACGATCTCATCGGCGCGCTCGTCACCGCCGCACGCATTCATGTCGAGGCCGCGACCCGCCGCGTGCTGATCACCCAATCCTGGCGCATCTACCGCGACGATTGGCCTGAGAACGGCGAGGTTCACCTGCCGGTATCGCCGCTGCAGTCGGTCGACGAAGTCATCGTCTACGACGCCAGCGGCGAGCCGGTGACGCTCGATGCGGCCCAGTATCAGGTCGATATCGCCTCGGTGCCGGCGCGCTTGAAGCTGAGAGCCTCGCCGGCGACGCTGCAGCCCGGCGAACCGCTGAATGGCATCGAGATCGATGTCACCGCCGGCTACGGCACGTCCGGCGTCGCCGTGCCACAACCGTTGCGCCTGGCCATCATGATGTTGGTGGCGCGCTGGTACGAATTCCGCGATGCGACTGCCATCGGCACGGTGCCGGCTTCGGTCGCGCCGGGGTTCGAGGCACTGATCGCCCCCTACCGCGTGTTGAGGCTCAGTTGAGCCCGCCCGTGCCGCCGCCGATCGGGCGGCTCAACCGCCGCATCGCCATCGATGCCCTGTCGCTGGCAGACGATGGCAGCGACGTCTGGACGGAGATTGCCACCGTCTGGGGCGCCATCGAGCCGCAGGGCTCGGAGGAACGCGATGCCGGCGGCCGCATGCTGGGGATCGCCCGCTGGCGCATCACCATCCGCTGGCGCGGCGACGTGACGAGCGGCAATCGCTTGCGCTTCGACGCCCGCAGCTTCCGCGTCGTGGCGACGCTCGATGCCGCCAACGACAAGCGGTTTCTCGCCATCGAGGTCGAGGAGGAGCTCAGATGATCTCCGCCGTCCTGGCGCTGCAGACCGCGGTCAAGTCGCTGCTGTCCGCCGACGCGACGCTGACTTCGGCGATCGGTGCCGCCCGCATCTACGACGGAGCGCCGAGGGATGCCGCGGTCCCCTTCGTCTCGCTGGACGAGATCGTCACGCGCCGTCGCGACGGCCTCGCCGCCATGCTGGAGGAACACCGGTTCACCCTGCGCATCTGGTCGAAGGCGGGCGGAAAGCGCGAAGCGGTCGCCATCGCCGACCGCATCGTCGCGCTACTCGACGATGCCCAGCCGGCGCTTTCCGGTCACCGCGTCGTCCGTCTCTACCTGGAGACCAGCGACGCGCGCGTCGCCAAGGACCGTGTCGCCACCGAGACCGCCCTGCGTTTCGTCGCCTTGACCGAACCCATCGGCTGAGCGCCGGTCACGCCACCGCGCCGCGCGGTTGCGCCGCGTTCACCTGCCACGGCGCGGCCCCGCCACGCCGCCCTCACCGCAAGGAGCCGCCTTCGTGACAGCCCAGAAAGGCAAGGACCTTCTCCTGAAGGTCGACCAGACCGGCTCGGGGACCTATCAGACGGTCGCCGGCCTCCGCTCCCGCCGCATCACGCTGACGAGCCCGGCGGTGGATGCCACCAACGCCGACAGCCCCGACCGCTGGCAGGAACTGATCGCCGGCGCAGGCGTGCGCAAATGCGCACTGTCCGGCACCGGCATCTTTCTGTCGTCCACCTCGGATGCCGCCGTCCGGAGCCTGTTCTTTGCCGGCACGACGGCCAACTGGCAGATCGTGGTGCCCGGCTCCGGCACCATTGCCGGCCCGTTCCAGATCACTTCGCTCGACTATGTCGGCGACCACACCAACGAGCTGACCTTCGACATCGCGCTGGAATCGGCCGGCGCCATCACCTTTGCGGCAGGCTGACATGGCAAATCTCAGACGCGGCGAGATCGAGGCCGTCATCGACGGTCGCCCCCACACGCTCTGCCTGACGCTCGGCGCGCTGGCCGAGATGGAAGCCGCCTTCGGCGCCGGCGATCTGGCGGCGCTCGGCGACCGCTTCGCCACCGGCCGGCTGTCGGCGCGCGACCTCATCCGCATCGTCGGCGCAGGGTTGCGCGGCGCCGGTGAGGCGGTCGCCGACGACGAAGTATCCGCCATGCGTGCCGACGGCGGCGCCTTGGGGTTCGCCGACATCGCCGTCAGGCTCCTCACCGTGACGTTCGCGGGGAGCGGCGCGCCCGAATCCGGGCCGGGCCCTACCCCGGGGCGCAAGGCGCCCCGCTAGGCGAACATGCGGCGCAAGGCGCCCCGCTAAGCCCAGGACCGGCGCAAGGCGCCCCGCTAAGCCCAGGACCAGCGCCAGGCGCCTCAGGCGCTCCCCCCGGATCGAAACCGCGTCGGCCATTTCCCTGGGACGATGTCATGGCGCTGTGTCTCGGCGAGATCGGCCTGGCGCCGGTGGACTTCTGGGCGGCGACGCCGCTCGAGGTGGCGGCGATGATCCGCGGCCGCCGGCACCGCCTCGATCCCGACCACGTCGCTCCGCCGTCGCGCGACGAGGTCGAACGGCTCAGCGCGGCCTTTCCTGATGATCGATCCAACCAACATGCTGGAGCGCGGACATGAGCGTTGATCCCTCGATGCTGGCCGATACCCACCAGACGTTCGACCAGCTGACAAAGTCGATGACCGGGCTCAACAGTCTGTCGACGAGCTTTGGCAAGTCGATCACCGAGGCCCTCAAGGGCGCGGTGGTGCAGGGCAAGCAGTTCGATACGGTGTTGCGCGGTCTCGCCACCGGCCTGTCGAACCGGGCGTTGAATGTTGCGCTCGCCCCGATTTCGAACGCGATCGGATCCGGCATCAACCAGACGGTCTCGGGCGTTCTCTCCTCGATCTTCGGGCTGAGGTCCGGTGGCGTCGTCGCGGGCGGTCGCATCCAGCCGTTTGCCGACGGCGGCATCGTCTCGAGCCCGAGCTACTTCCCGCTGTCAGGCGGCGGGACGGGTCTGATGGGGGAGGCGGGTGCGGAAGCGGTCATGCCGCTACGGCGCGGCCCGGACGGGCGCCTGGGCGTCACGGCTGCGTCCGGTCAATCGCCGCTGAGCGTCACGTTCAACGTCACGTCGCCGGACGTTGCCGGATTCGCCCGTTCGGAAGCGCAGCTAACCGGGATGTTAGCCCGCGCCGTCGGACGGGGACGGCGCGGGCTCTAACACCGGTTCCGACGAGGAGGGGCTCACGGTTCCGATGTTGCAGGTTCGAGCCAACGCATGGCGCGCCGCTCGAAAATGATCTGGCGACCTTGGGTAGGTCGGTCCTTTCACGACTCTCATGTCCGGCGTTGGAACCCCGGTCCGGCCGCTTCTGATGCTCGATGGTCGGTCCTGGTGGACGACAATTTCCCGATGCGACCCGGACGTCGGCTGGATCTTCGATCCGGCGGTTCGGCTTCGGCGCAAGATTGTCGTCCCGGTCCCATCGAACGACCCGGCTTGAGCAGTGTCGACTCCGAGCCTGATCGATGCCGAGACGTTACTTGCGGGTAGCGAATGGTGCGTTGCGCAAGATCAAAACTCTCCGGGGCACGTAAATGTCCGATGTCGCGTCCTTCCATGAAGTCGTCTTTCCCGTCGGAATCGCACTTGGTTCGACCGGCGGGCCGCGGCGCAAAACCGAAATCGTGACGCTGGGCTCGGGCGACGAACGGCGCAACCTGCGCTGGGCCGATTCCCGCCGGCATTTCGATGCCGGATCTGGCGTGCGCTCGTTCGCCGACCTGGCCGAGGTCGTGGCATTCTTCGAGGCGCGACGTGGCCGTCTCTACGGCTTTCGCTTCAAGGACCTGCTCGACGACCGGTCCTCGACCTTCGGCGCGGACCCGGCGCCCCTCGATCAGCCGATCGGTTCGGGCGATGGCGCCACCACCGTGTTCCAACTGACCAAGACCTACGGCGGCACCTGGGCGCGGCAGATCTCAAAGCCGATCGCGGGAACCGTGCGCGTCGCCGTCGCTGGAGAGGCAAAGCGTTTCGGCAGCGATTTTTCCGTCGATGCGGCGACCGGCCTCGTGACCTTCGCACCTGCGAGCGTTCCTGCTGCAGGCGCCGCCGTCACCGCCGGCTACGAGTTCCACGTGCCCGTCCGCTTCGATACCGACGACCTCACCGTTGCCCTCTCCCAATTCGCCGCCGGACATATTCCGTCGATCCCTCTGATTGAGATCCGCCCATGAAGACGCTCGAACCGGCCTTGGCCAGCCATCTGACGCAGAAGGTCACCACGCTCGCCAATTGTTGGCGGCTGACCCGACGCGACGGCACCGTCCTCGGCTTCACCGATCACGACCGGCCGCTCGTCATCTCGGGCGTCACCTACGACGCGGTGGCCGGCCTCGGCACATCCGAGACGGTCGCCTCGGCCGATCTGTCGGTCGGCGGCGGCGAGATCATGGGCGCGCTATCGTCGGCCGCGATCACCGACGCCGACATCTCCCGCGGGGCTTACGACGGCGCCACGATCGACGTCTTCCTGGTCAATTGGGCCGACGTCGGCCAGATCCTGCACCAGCGTTCGGGCGTCATCGGCGAGGTCACCCGCCGCGACGGCAGCTTCGTCGCCGAAGTGCGTTCGCTCGCCGACGCGCTCGACCAGGAGCGCGGACGCATCTACCAGCACCGCTGCGATGCCGACCTCGGCGATGGCCGCTGCGGCATCGACCTGGCGTCCGCCGGCTATCGCGGCTCGGGAACCATCGTCGCGGTCGAGAGCCGTACGCGCTTCTCGTCCGACGGGCTCGGCACCTTTGCTGCCGGCTGGTTCCAGCGCGGCCGCCTGGGCTTCGCATCCGGTGCGAACGCCGGGTCGGCGTTCGAGGTGAAGATCCATCGGTTGGCCGATGGCATCGCCCAGTTCGAATTGTGGCAGCCGGCCGCTGCGGCGATCGCCGTCGGCGACGCATTCGTTGTGAGCGCAGGCTGCGACAAGCTCATCGACACCTGCGATCAGCGTTTCGGCAATGCCTTGAACTTCCGCGGCTTTCCCCACATTCCCGGCTCCGACTACCTGCTCGCCCATCCGGCGCTGACGGCACTGCCGAACGACGGCAAGGCACTGGTGGCATGAGTGCCGTGGATCATGCTGACACTGACGCCGCCCGCATCGTTGCCGCGGCGCGTGCCTGGATCGGCACGCCGTACCGCCATCAGGCCTCGCTGAAAGGCGTCGGCTGCGATTGTCTCGGCCTCATCCGCGGCCTGTGGCGCGACCTCTACGGCACCGAACCGGAAGCGGTGCCGGCCTATGCGCCCGACTGGGCCGAGGCGGCCGGCCGCGAGACGCTGGCCGAAGCCGGCCGCCGCCATCTGCTCGAACTCGCGGTTGCCGACGCCCGCCCCGGCGACGTCCTCATCTTCCGTTGGCGCGACGACGTTCCGGCAAAACACGCCGGAGTGCTGGCGACGCCGAAGACGTTCATCCACGCCTACGACGGTACCGCGGTGGTGGAATCCTCGCTGTCGTCCTGGTGGCGGCGGCGCACCGCCTATGCCTTCCGCTTCCCCGCCCGGCCGCCGGCCCCCGCCGACCCCGTTGCCTGATCGGAGCACATATCCTTGGCCACGATCCTCCTCTCGGCTGCCGGCGCGGCTGCCGGCGCCCTTCTCGGTCCGATCGGCGCCATCGGCGGCCGCGCGCTCGGCGCGCTCGCCGGCGCCATGATCGATCGCGCCCTCATCCGCTCGACGCTGCCCAATCAGACCAAAGGTCCCCGGCTCACCGACCTGTCGGTGCAGACCTCGACCGAGGGCGAGGACATCGCCCGCGCCTACGGCCGGGTGCGCCTGTCGGGCCAGGTGTTCTGGGCGACGCACTACGAGGAACAGACGGTGCGCTCCCAGGCCGGCGGCAAGGGCGGCCCGACGGTGCAGAGCTACGACTACTACGCCAATTTCGCTGTCGGCTTGTGCGAAGGGCCGATCAACCGTGTCGCCCGCGTCTGGGCCGACGGCGTCGAACTCGATCTCTCCGCCGTGCAGATGCGGGTCTACGAGGGGTCCGAGGACCAGTTGCCCGACGCGCTGATCGAAGCCGTGCAGCCGGGCGCCGTGCCGGCCTATCGTGGCCTGGCCTATGTGGTGTTCGAGCGCCTGGCGCTTGCCGACTACGGCAACCGCCTGCCGCAGCTCGCCTTCGAGGTGATTCGCGTCGTCGATACGCTCGAATCGCGCATTCGCGCCATCACGCTGATCCCCGGCGCGACCGAGTTCGGCCTCGCCACCACGGCGGCAACCTCGCGCAATTCCAGCGGCTCGACCGTATCGGAAAACCGTCACGTCACCTCCGCGCCGACCGACATCGCCGCCGCATTGGACGAACTGCAGGCGCTTTGCCCGGCGCTCGAACGCATCGCCCTCGTCGTCGCCTGGTTCGGCGATGATTTGAGGGCGGGACACTGCACCCTGGCACCGCGGGTGGTGTCGAATACCCGTGCAGTGACGCTGTCCTGGTCGGTTGCCGGCCTCGATCGAACGGCGGCTCGCCATGTGTCCTACGTGACACCGGCCCTCAGCTACGGCACGTCGACGACCGCGACGATCGCTGCTTACGGCGGTACCCCGGACGACGCGAGCGTCGTCGCCGCGATCCGGGCGATCAACGCGCGCGGGCTCAAAGTGACGCTCTATCCCTTCATCCTGATGGATATTCCGCCGGGCAACACGCTCCCCGATCCCTATGGCGGCACGGCTCAGGCGGCGTTCCCCTGGCGCGGCCGCATCACCGTGTCGCCGGCACCGGGAATGGCCGGCTCGCCCGACCGGAGCGCCGCCGCGGCAGCCGACATCGCCACCTTCGTCGGGTCTTGCCGCGCCGCCGATTTTGCCGTTTCCGGGACTGCGGTCGTCTATTCCGGCGCGACGGAATGGAGCTTCCGGCGCATGCTGCTGCACTACGCCAGCCTCGCCAAGGCGGCCGGCGGTGTCGACGCCTTCCTGCTCGGCTCGGAACTGCGGGGTCTGACGACGTCGCGTTCGGCCAGCGCGACCTATTCGTTCGTCGATGCGCTCGTCGCACTCGCCGGCGACGTCAAATCGATCCTCGGGTCGTCAACCAAGGTGTCCTACGGCGCCGACTGGTCGGAATGGTTCGGCCACCACCCGGCCGACGGCTCGGGCGACGTCTATTTCCACCTGGATTCGCTGTGGGCCTCGCCGAACGTCGATTTCATCGGCATCGACTGCTACGTGCCGCTCGCCGACTGGCGCTATGGCAACCATCTCGATGCAACCGTGGCCGAGACCGCCTGGGACATCGACTATCTCCGCACCCGGGTGCAGTCGGGGGAGGGGTACGACTGGTACTACGCCAGTTCGGCCCACAGGTCGGCCCAAGTTCGCACGGCGATCACCGACGGCGCCTATTCGGAACCTTGGATCTGGCGTTTCAAGGACTTGGCCGGCTGGTGGCAGTCGCCGCACTACAACCGGCCTGGCGGCGTCAGGGCGTCGAGCCCGACCATCTGGGTGCCGCGCTCCAAGCCGATCTGGCTGACCGAGGCCGGCTGTCCGGCGGTCGATCTCGGCGCCAACCAGCCGAACATGTTTCCCGACGCCAATTCCTCCGAAGCTGGACTGCCGTATTTCTCGCGCGGCGCCCGCGACGATCTGATGCAGCGGCGCTACTGCGAGGCGATGCTCTCCGCCTGGGATCCGGCGGATCCGGACCACGTGCCGGCAGCAACGCTGGTGACGACGTCAGGGGCTCGAATCGTCGATCCGGCCACGATCCATCTGTGGACCTGGGATGCGCGCCCGTTCCCGGCCTTCCCGGCGCTGGCCGACGTCTGGGCCGACGGCGCCAATTGGGCCACCGGCCATTGGCTGAGCGGTCGGCTGGGCGGCACCAGCGTCGAAGCGCTGATCCGCGCCATTCTCGCCGACTGCGGCTTCACCGCGGTCGACGCGCAGGCGGTGGGCGGCCACGTCGACGGCTACCTGATCGACAGTAACATGTCGGCGCGGGCCGCGCTCGAACCGCTGCTGACCGCCTGGCAGATCGATGCCATCGATACCGGCACAACCATCCGTTTCGCTGGCCGGTCGCGGCGTGTGGCGACGACGATCGGCGACGATGACCTCGTCGATCCCGGCAATGCCGAGGTCGTCGAAGTCAAGCGGACGGAAGAAACCGATCTGCCGCACGAAGTCTCGGTGACGGTCTCGGACGCGCTGAGGGATCATCGCCGCTCGACAGTTACGTCGCGCCGCCTCTCGGGCTACAGCCAGCGGGCGACGCGCGCCGATTTGCCGGTGGTGGCACCCCTCGACGTGACTCTCGGCATCGCCGACGAATGGCTGCACGACCTGTGGATCGGCCGGGAATCGGTCAATTTTTCCGTGGCCGTCAGCATGGCCGGGCTCGAGCCGGGCGATATCGTCACGGTCTCGACCGGCGGTGCCGATCGCACCGTGCTGATCGAAAAGATCACCGACGGCGCCGAGCGCGCCATCGCGGCACGCAGCATCGACCCCAGCCTCTACGGCCCGGTCCCGGTGGCGGTGCGCTCGGTCAACGCCGCCGCCGCCGTGGCCTACGGCCGGCCGACCGTCCATGTACTCGACATCGCCCATGCGACCGACAGCGATCCGGTCCATCGTCCCTATCTCGCCGTCTCTGCCGATCCCTGGCCGGGCTCGGTCTCGGTCTGGCGACAGGCAAGCGGTGGCGGGTCCTTCAGTCTCGTCGCCAGCGCCGACAAGCGGGCGACGCTGGGGCTGACCACCACTGCCGTCGTTCCCGGTGCGGTCAGCCGCTGGGACTATACCCAGGCGATCGGCGTCGAGATCTTCGCCGGGACGCTTTCCTCGGCGAATGAGGCGGATGTGCTCGGCGGCGCCAATCTGGCGGCGGTGCAGAATCTGGCCGGCGTCTGGGAGGTCTTCCAGTTTGCCGATGCCACGCTGACGAACCCGCAGACTTACCGGCTGTCGAAGCTCCTGCGCGTGCAGGGCGGTTCGGACGATGCGTGGAACGCCGCGATCCCGGCGGGCAGCCCCTTCGTCCTGCTTGACGATGCGCTGGTGTCGCTGCCGATCGCCCAGAACGACATCGGCCGTGCCTTGGCCTTCAAGGTCGGCCCGGCGCGCGACGCCTATACGGCGACCAGCTATGCCGATGTCGCGGTCACGCCCGGCGGCCGCGGCCTGATGCCGTGGAGCCCGACGGACATCCGCGCCCGTCGCGATGCGGCGTCCGGTGACATCACCTTCAGCTGGATCCGCCGCTCGCGCGCTCCCGGTGCCGATGTCTGGAGCGCCGGCGACGTGCCGCTCGGCGAGGAGAGCGAGGCCTATCGGCTCGAGATCCTGTCATCGGGCGCGGCAATCCGCCGGTTCGACGTCTCGAGCCCGGCCTGCACCTACGCCGCGGCTGATCAGATGACGGACTTCGGCAGCCTGCAAGGCACGTACGCGATCAACGTCGCCGAACTTTCGGCCCTGCTCGGGCCGGGCATCCAGCGCGCCGCGACCGTGACGCTCTGAGGTTTGCGCGCGGCCGCCGACAGTGCGGACCAACACCGGTCCGGCCCGATCCCCGAGCCGGACGTTTTTCCTCGATCGAGTGAAAGTGCGTTCATGACATCGACGACCCGCTTGGGCCTGCCGCTGATAGACGCAGCGCAGGCGCAGAAACACGTCACCCACAACGAGGCGATCAACGCGCTCGACCAGTTGGTGCAGGCATCCGTCTTGACGCGCACGCTGGCGGCCCCGCCGGCGAGCCCTGCGGACGGTGATGCCTACATCGTCGCGTCGTCGCCGACCGGCGCCTGGGCCGGCAAGTCCAACGACATCGCCGCCTGGCAGGATGGCATATGGTGCTTCTATGCGCCGCGGCCGGGTTGGTGCGCCTGGGTGGTCGACGAGACCCGTAGTTTCGCTTGGTCGGGTAGCGCCTGGGTTGAAGCTTTCGGGCTTCTGGCCACGACGCTGCAAGGGGTGCAGTTGTTTGGCCTCGGCACGACCGCGACGACAGCCAATCCGCTATCCGCCAAGGTGAACGCCGCGCTCTTCACCGCACTTGGCGTATCGGAGGGCGGCACCGGCGACCTGCGCTACACGCTCAACAAGTCGGCGACGTCCAACACCGTCTCGCAGCTCTACCAGGACGGCTATTCGGGCCGCGCCGAGACCGGTCTCTGCGGCGATGATCACTTCCATATCAAGGTTTCGGCCGATGGCGCGACTTGGACGGAAGCGGTCGACATCGATCCTTCAACCGCGACTGCGACGCTTCAGCAACTGGAACTGACCAATGCACTGTCGATTTCGAACGGCGGCACCGGCGCGACGACGGCCGCCGCTGCGCGGTCGGCGCTGGGTTTGGGTGACGCGTCCGGCCTCAATGTTGGTGCAACGGCCGGCACGGTTGCTTCCGGCAATGACAGCCGCATTACCGGGGCGCTGAGCGCTGCGACAGCGGCGGCCACCTATGCGCCGCTTGCCGCGCCGCAAATAACCGGCAGTATGAAGATCAGCAGCACCGCTCCGGGGCTGACGCTGTACAAGTCGGATGGCGGGACGGACGCCAAATATTGGGATTGGTTCGTCAACACAAATGTGTTGCGCTTTCGCGCGCTCAACGATGCGTTTTCGGCATCGGCGTTTTGGTTGACTGTCAATAGATCCGGCAATTCGATCGTATCGGCCGTTTTTACCGTTGGCGGCTTAGATGTCGCGACGATTGGAGCTTCGTCGCTGACGCTCGGATCTGGTGTCTCGCTCATCTCCGGAGGCTGGGTGAAGAGCGCGTCCTATACCGTCGCGACGCTGCCGGCCGCTGGGACGGCTGGCCGCATGGTCCATTGCTCCAACGCCCGCATGTTCAACGGCACAGGCACACTCGAGGGGACCGGTTCCGGCACCGGCGGTCTCGTCGTCGACAATGGTGCGGCCTGGAAAATTGCCGGCACCAACATCACCGTTTCAGCTTGAGGATCTGCGGTCATGGCTCTTCCGCCCAACGCCTACCTCTACGAATTTCTCTATCGCGGCCAGGCAGCCGGAGGACCGGATGCCTCATCCTGGCACGTGATCATTGCCGTGCCGGGAACCGATGCGTTCGGCTCGCCAACGCTGTCGCTCAGCCCGGCCATGACGCCTGAGCAGGCGACAGCGCTCGGCATGTCCTTGCCCGACGCGATCGCCGGCATCAATGCCGCCACTCTCGCCGATCTTGCCACGGCGCGGGCCGAACTGGCGTCGGCGCAGGCAAGGGTCGCCGCACCGTGATTCGACCACCAGCGCCGGGGCATCCTGCCGGCCCCGTCCGCGGTTCTCCGTTCGCCGCTGGCCCCGGACGGCCGCAACGACGCGCTCGAGCCGTTGCCCCGCCGCAACTCGGCGCCCGGCCGATCAATGGCAGCAACCGATCCCAACATTGGAGCAAATGATGAACGAGACCAAGAGCCCCTTCGCCTCGACGACGATCTGGGGGGCGGGCCTGACCGTGCTGGCCGCCGCTGCCGGTCTGGCCGGCTACAGCATCAGTGCCGACGATCAGGCGCGGGCAGTCGATCTGATCGGCCAGATCTTCGGCCTGTGGGACCGCGTCGCGGTGATCGTCGGCGGCGCGCTGGCCATCTGGGGGCGCATCAAGGCCACTCACCGGATCGGCTGAATGAACGCGCTCGCCATTATCAAGGCCATCGCCGGCTTCGCTTCGGCGCTCCTGGCGTTTCTGCACGATCGGCGCCTCGTCGATGCGGCAACGGCCGCTGTCGACGCGGCGCAACAGCGGGAGGTGATCGATGGGCTGGTCAAAGCCGAGGATGCGCGCCGTCGCGCGGACAGTCAGTCTGATGCTCATCCTGAACGGCTGCGGGACGACGACGGATTTCGGCGGGATTGACCGGCAGCCCCACCTGTCTCCTGCCGCCGAGTTGGCGTGCGGCGCGTTCCGTCCGATCACCTGGTCGAAATCCGACACCGACCCGACGATCCGCCAGATCAAGGCGCACGACGCGGTTTATGGTGTGCTTTGCCCCGACACTGGCGCCACCCGGCCGGCGGCCGGCCATTAGCGTTGCTGGCCCGGACGCTTCATCGCCGATCATTCATGTCTGGTTCATCGGCCCTCAGCCAATCTGCCGTCATGAGCCGGATTGCATCCTATGTCCTGACCGCGTTCTTGCCAATCGCCGTGCAACTGACGGCCGCGTCGGCGCAGACGGCAACGCCCGTGGCGCAACCGGTCAGTGCCGCCGCCCCCAAGTTGAACGCCACCTGCCTCTCGTCCGCCGCAGCTCAGGATGCGGTCGTCGCCGGGCATGTCATGCGCTTCGCCGACGTCAAACGCCGCATTTCCGGCGACATCGTCAAGGCCGATCTGTGCAACACCAAGGGTAAGCTCGCCTATGTCGTCACGGTCCTGACGTCCGACGGCATGGTGAAGCGTGTTGCCCTCGATGCGAGTTCCGGAGAAATGATATACGGTGGGAAGTGATTTTCAGTCACATGTCCACGCATGTCATTTCTGGGGGAGGCCGGCAGTGCGCCTGCTTGTGATCGAGGACGATCCCAATCTCAACAATCAACTGGTCGAAGCGCTGAAGGATGCCGGCTATGCCGTCGATTCGGCGCGGGATGGCGAGGAGGGGCACTTCCTCGGCGATACCGAGCCCTATGACGCCGTCGTGCTCGATATCGGCTTGCCGAAGCTGGACGGCCTATCGGTGCTGGAACAGTGGCGCAAGGACGGCCGCAAGATGCCGGTCCTGTTGCTGACAGCCCGCGACCGCTGGAGCGACAAGGTGGCCGGCATCGACGCCGGCGCCGACGACTATGTCGCCAAGCCTTTCCACATGGAGGAGGTTCTGGCGCGGCTCCGGGCGCTCGTCCGCCGCTCGGCCGGCCATGCCTCGAACGAGATCGAATGCGGGCCCGTCATGCTCGACACCCGCGCCGGCCGCGTCACCGTCGACGGCCATCTCGTCAAGCTGACCTCGCACGAGTTCCGCCTGATCTCCTACCTGATGCTGCACCAAGGCCGGGTGGTGTCGCGCACGGAACTAGTCGAGCATCTGTACGACCAGGATTTCGATCGCGATTCCAATACGATCGAAGTCTTCATCGGGCGCGTCAGGAAGAAGCTCGGCGTCGACATCATCCAGACTGTCCGCGGCCTCGGCTACACGGTCGGCGTGACCAGCAATGCAGGCTAGCTCGCTTGCCCTACGTCTGTTCGTTCTGGCGGCGATTTGGAGCGCTCTGTCACTCGCCGCAACCGGCTCGGTGCTGATCGCGGTCTACCGCGGCTCGGTCGAGCGTTCGTTCGACGAGCGCCTCGCAGTCTACATGAAGACGCTGATCGGTGCGCTGTCGATCCAGCCGGAGCTGGGGCCGGGGACGAAGGAGCCAGCAAATGTCGGCGAGCCGCGGTTTCAATTGCCGCAGTCCGGCTGGTATTGGGTGGTGCGGCAGGCCTCCGACGGCAAGGCGATCGCCTCGTCGAAGTCGCTGGTCGGCGAAGTCCTGCAGTTTCCGAGCGATCTCGGGGCGCAACCCGGCCCGGACCGTGTCGCCAAGGCCTACGTCCAAGGGCCGGACAACCAGGACCTGCGCGTTCTCGAGCGCGAGATCTCCTTCGACGGCACCACGTCCTACCGCTTGGCGGTCGCCGGCAACGCCGGGGAACTCAACGACGACGTCACCGCCTTTTCCACCCGCACCGCCCTCGTCCTGGCCCTTGTCGGCGTCGGCTTGGTCATCACCACCTATTTCCAGGTGAAGATCGGCCTCACGCCTATCGAGCGCATCCGCGAATCGCTCTTCGCCATCCGGTCCGGCAATTCCGAGCGGCTGGAAGGCGATTTCCCGCTTGAATTGGCGCCCTTGGCAGTCGAAATGAATGCTCTCATCGAGGCCAATCGCGAGACGATGGAGCGGGCGCGCACCCACGTCGGCAATCTCGCCCACGCTCTGAAAACCCCGCTCTCGGTCATCACCAACGAAGCCCGGGCATCCGACGCCCCATTTGCCGGCCGCATCGCCGAGCAGTCGGCGCTGATGCGCGAATATATCGACCACCATCTGGAACGTGCCCGCATGGCGGCACAGCGCCGCGTCATCGGCGTCGTCAGCGACGTCAGCCCGATCGTCGAGCGTCTGGCGCGCGCCATGCGCAAGATCCACGAGGGGCGCGGCGTCGTGGTGGAGGTCGAGATCCGCGACGCCCCGCGTTTCCGCGGCGAGGCCCAGGATCTCGAGGAGATACTGGGCAACCTGATGGACAATGCCTGCAAGTGGAGCCGCGGCAGGGTGATGGTAACCGCCTGGCTCGATCTGTCGGCCCGCGCCGAGGAGCGCCGCTTCTTCACCATCCTGGTCGACGACAACGGACCTGGGCTCAGCCCGGAAAAGCGGATCGACGCATTGAAGCGCGGCAAACGGCTCGACGAGACCGTGCCGGGCACCGGGCTCGGTCTGTCGATCGTCACCGAACTGGCGACGCTCTATGGCGGTCGCTTCCATCTCGATGATGCGCCGATCGGCGGCCTCAGGTGCGAATTGATCCTACCGGCACTATGACGGTCTGGTGTTGCCGCATTGCAATAGGTGTGCGTCCGATAAAAAATCGTGTTATTACAGTGCGTTAATCGATCTGTGCCGAATCTGTGGACCGTTGCGGGGTTGATCGCTCCGATCTTCTCCCGCCATTTTCTCATTTCTGCCACGTTCAGGCGGTGTTCAGGCGGGGTCCCGATAGTCGGGGCGCGCGGCACGACGGCTTCGGCCGGACGCCCGGCGGTGGGCGGCGATGCGTTTCGGGCCGTTCGAGCCTGGGCAGGCTTGCCGGAACGGTACGTCAGTACAGATCGAACGAACTGGCCCGGTTCGGCAGCGCGACTCTGCCTCTGCCGGCCGGAGGCGGAAGCGAGTGATGAAATCCAGTCCGATGATTGTTCTTGCCCTGGTCGGCTTGGTCGGTTGCGCCCCGGGCGCGTCGAAGCAGGAGGCCGGGACGCTGGTCGGCGGCGTGACCGGCGGCATTCTGGGTGCCCAGTTTGGCAACGGCTCGGGCAAAGTCCTGGCGGCGGGGGCTGGGGCGCTGCTGGGCGCGCTCGTCGGCAGCGAGATCGGCCGCGGGCTCGACGAGCGCGACCGTATCCTGGCGGCCGAGGCCGAGTTCGATGCTCTCGACTCCGGCCAGCCGGGAGTGGCCCGCGAATGGCGCAATCCGGCGAGCGATCATCATGGCCAGGTGACGCCCGGGCCGACCTACTCGGTCAACAACTACGTTTGTCGCGATTATGCCGATCGCGTCTATGTCGGCGACAAGCAGCCGGTCCAGGCCCACGGCACCGCCTGCCGTCAGCCGGACGGCTCGTGGCGACCGCTCAGCTGATCGCGCTCGACGCGCCGCCTGGTGTAATTTTGTCAGTCAGGAGAATTTTAACATCGGGACGGCATACTCATCGACACCCGTGTGTAGTTTGTGAGTAAAGGGCGAGTGCCGATGCCCGATCCCGGCGTCCTGAATGACAAGGTTCGTGCCTATATCGAGGCACTGTCTCCTGCAGCGCGTGCCATGCTGCTGCGCTCCATGCAGAAGGCGCGCGAGCGCGGTGAGGCAACCAGCCCCACCGAAGCTATCCTCAAAGCCATCGGCCAGATGTCCGGTGATCAGTCAGCCGTCGAACAGGCACTCGTGTCGCGGCTGGTTCCGGCTGCCGATCGCGGCGAAATGATCCGGGCCGCGTTCTTCGCCCCGGCCGAACTCTTCCTGTTCGACGTGGCGCTGCCGACCAAGGTGCCGGCCCGGCTGTTCCGCGGTTCGCTGACGGCCATCTGGACATGGCTGAACCGTGACATCGCGACGGCGGAAATCGACAAGGCCTGCCGCGACGAAGTGGCTGATCCAGTGGCGGCCGGAGCCAAGCTGCGCCGTATTCTGACGCCGCGGCTGACTGCCATCCTCGTCGATACCAAGACGAATCCCAAGGGGCAGGCGCGTCTTGCCTTCCAACTCGGCAGCGAGGCCGTGCTGCAGGACCTCGGCGACCTGCTTTACATCTTCCACAACGAGGCGAAGATCGCCGGCATGCTTACCCAGCTGCCGAAGACCATCGCCCTTGCCGACAACAGCGAATCCCCGTCCCAGACGGACTTGGCCAAGGTCAAGAAGGCGATCGACGACTCGCAGCTCGATCCGCATTACATTGCCGTCCTGATGCTGTCGCGCGCCTCGAACGCGGCGGCGGTGGCGGATTTCGCCGTACGGATGGCCAATACCTCCGATCCGCGCATCGTGCATCAGAGCTTCAGCGGCCGCATCATCGATGCGGTCATTTCCGAGGTCGACCTTTGGGTCCGCCGTACGGAGGCACATATAGTCGACCGCCCGAACCGGGCAGCGGCGCTCGAGGACCTGCGCGGCTACCGTGATCTCGTCCGTCAGCTCGATCTGGTCGTGAGCCCGTCCGAAGTGCCGGCCTGGCACAAGCGCCTCGGTGCCGCCCGGCGTACGATGTCGGAGCTGATCGCCAAGGAAATCGAATCGGTCTCCGGCCTGCTGAGGCGCTCGTTGCGCGTCGACGCAGCCCATGCCGGGTCCGGTCAGTTCGATGTCGACGCTCTGGAGGACGCCGAATTCGGCATCCGGCTGTTGTGGGAATCGCGCAACGCGCTCGACAGCCTCGCCTTGAACGAGTTGGTCAACCGGCAGCGCCGCCAGGTCGAGCAGACGCTCGAAGTCATGACGGCGAAGCTGTTGTCGGACCTGAAATCGCGGCAAGGCACTGACCGGACCAATCTGCTCACGGCCGCCGACGGGGCCATTCGCATTTCGGCGGTCGTCTTCGGCGAGGAATACAGCCAAGTATTGAAGAAGGGTCGCGATCTGGCGATTGGCAAGCAGGTAGGCCGCGCCGCCAGCTGAGCCCGCCGCATTCGCGCCCTTGGCCCGCATTGCACCTCCGATGCGGAACCTGGGGCAGCGCGCTGGAACGTGATGCGTAAGACCCATTCCGTTTCGAACCGGAATAATGTTAGAGCGGTGTGCCCGGGGCCATGACGGCCTCGGGCACGCTTTTTCGTGCATCGCGATAACCGCCGATCGCCGAAGGAAGAGACCGCAGGGCCGTATCTCGCGGTACGTCGGGCGGTACTCGGAGACTACGGGCAGAATGGTGCTTTGGATCCTGTTTGCAGTGATGACGGCAGCGGCGGCGCTCATCGTCATCGTTCCGTTGAACCGAGCGCGCGTCCGGGCAGCGCCGAATGCCGAGATCGACGTTTATGCCGACCAACTGGACGAGGTCGAACGCGACCGGGAGCGCGGCCTGATCGGCGAGCGCGAAGCCGAAGCCGCCCGCGTCGAGATCGCCCGCCGGTTGATCCGCGCCGATCGCGTCGGTCCGGTCCCGGCCGAACTCGGCCGCAAGACCCGGTCGGTTGCGTCTTTCGCGGCGATCGTGGTTATCCCCGCCGTCGCACTCGGGCTCTACTCGCTGATCGGCAGTCCCGGCCTGCCGGACCAACCGCTGGCCAGCCGCCCGGCCGTGCCGCTCGACCAGCGCTCGCCAGAAGCACTGATCGCCATGCTCGACGCGCAATTGGCCAAGAATCCCGACGATGCGCACGGCTGGGACATTGCCGGCCCGATCTATTTCCGCATCGGCCGTCTGGAGGATGCCACTAAGGCATTCGCCAACGCCATCAGGCTCGGCGGCCCAAACCCGCAGCGTGAGATCGGATTGGGACAGGCGTTGATGGCGGCCGCCAACGGCAAGGTCACGCCCGAGGCCAAGGCGGTCTTCGAGGCAGCGCTGAAGCTCGAGCCGGGGCTTCCGTTGGCGCGCATGTACTTGGCGCTCGGCCTGTCGCAGGACGGACGCCTCGCAGAGTCTGCCGCGGCATGGAAGGCGCTCGTCGCCGAGGCAAAGCCGGGCGATCCCTTGCTCTATCCCGCCAAGCGGGAGCTTGCTGCTGTCGAGGCCGCGATCGCTCGGGCCGCCAATCCGGCATCCCCGGCGGCCGATACGAAGCCGCCGGCGAACCAGCCAGCGCCGGCCCCGGCGTCTGAGCCCGCACTTACGGGCGATGCCACCGCGCCGCCCAATTCCGACACCATGATCGAGGGCATGGTCGTTCGCCTCGCCGACCGACTCGATCGCGACGGCGGCTCGGCGGAGGATTGGGGCAAGCTCGTCCGTTCCTATCTGGTGTTGGGTCGGCAGGACGACGCCAAGACCACGGTTGACAAGGCGCATGGCGCTCTCGCCAAGGATCCGGCAGCGTTGGCCGCCTTCGATGCCATCCTGAAAGATCTTGGAGCCGCTCCGTGAGCCCTGAAGTGGCAGCCGGGCCGTCGGCCGCTCGAACCGGGACGTACAGATGACGCGCAAGCAGCGACGCCTCACCCTCATCGCCGTTGCCGGGCTGGTCGTGGCCGCTGCCGGCGCGCTTGTGCTCTATGCGCTCACCGACAAGATCGTGTTCTTCAATTCCCCCTCCGATATCGTTGCCAAACATCCCCAGCCCGGCATCCGTATCCGCCTGGGCGGATTGGTGAAGGAGGGCAGCGTCGAGCGCGGCGCCGATGCGCATGTGGCTTTCGAGGTGACGGATACCGTTGCCTCGGTCCCCGTCACCTACGTCGGCATCCTGCCGGATCTGTTCCGCGAAGGGCAGGGCGTCGTCGCTGAGGGCGCTTTCGATGCTTCCGGCAAGCTCGTCGCCGACACGGTCTTGGCCAAGCACGACGAGCGCTATATGCCGAAGGAAGTCGCCGATGCCTTGAAGAAATCGGGCGAGTGGCGGGGCAAGACGGCGGCGAAATAGGTCTGACGGGATGCTTGTGGCAAGGTGCTGCAGGTCGGGCGAGGACAGTCGGGAGGACGGATGGTCGTCGAAATCGGGCATTTCGCGCTGGTGCTGGCCTTCGCGCTTGCACTCGTCCAGTCGGTCGCGCCGATTTGGGGTTCACGCACGGGCGACATCAGGCTGATGGCGACCGCCGCTCCGAGCGCGCTCGGCCAGCTTCTGTTCGTCGCCATCGCGGCCGCTGCCCTCGTTCACGCTCACGTCGTTTCGGACTTCTCCGTCGTCAACGTGGTGGAAAATTCCCACTCGTTGAAGCCGCTCCTCTACAAGATCACCGGTGTTTGGGGCAACCACGAGGGCTCGATGCTCCTGTGGGTGTTGATCCTCGCCCTCTTCGGTGGCCTCGTCGCGTTGTTCGGCGCCAACTTGCCGGCGAGCCTGAAGGCGAATGTGCTGGCCGTGCAGGCCTGGATCGCCAGCGCCTTCTACCTCTTCATCCTGTGCACATCGAACCCGTTCGCTCGGATCTCCCCGGCACCGCTCGAAGGCAACGACCTCAATCCGGTGTTGCAGGACATCGGCCTCGCCATCCATCCGCCGCTTCTCTACCTCGGCTATGTCGGCTTCTCGATCGCCTTCTCGTTCGCTGTCGCCGCGCTGATCGACGGCCGCATCGACGCGGCCTGGGCGCGCTGGGTCAGGCCGTGGTCGCTCGCCGCCTGGATCTTCCTGACGCTGGGCATCGCCATGGGCTCCTACTGGGCCTACTACGAACTCGGCTGGGGCGGCTGGTGGTTCTGGGATCCGGTCGAGAATGCCAGTTTCATGCCGTGGCTGGCCGGCACGGCGCTGCTCCACTCGGCTGTCGTCATGGAGAAACGCGACGCCCTGAAGATCTGGACCATCCTCTTAGCCATCCTCACCTTCTCGTTGTCGCTCCTCGGCACGTTCCTCGTTCGCTCCGGCGTCCTTACCTCGGTGCATGCATTCGCCACCGATCCGGAGCGCGGCGTCTTCATTCTCGGCATCCTCTGCCTGTTCATCGGTGGCTCGCTGACGCTGTTCGCCTGGCGCGCTCCGGGTTTGAAGCCCGGCGGCCTGTTCGCGCCAATCAGCCGCGAGGGCGCGCTCGTCTTCAACAATCTGTTCCTGACCGTCGGCTGCGCCATCGTGCTGGTCGGCACGCTCTATCCCCTGCTCTACGAGATGGCGACCGGCGCCAAGATCACCGTCGGGCCGCCGTTCTTCAATCTCGTATTCGGGGCCTTCATCGCCGTGCTGCTCGTCGCCGTGCCCTTGGGGCCGATGCTCGCCTGGAAGCGTGGCGATCTCCTGGCTGCTGCCGAGCGGCTGTGGCTGGCTCTCGCGCTTGCCGCCATCGCCGCCGCCGCCGTCTGGTGGCCGTCGACCGGCGCGATCCTGACCGCGTTGGGCGTCGGCCTTGCCGTCTGGGTCATGGCCGGCGCCGTCGTCGAATGGGCCGCGCGCATCAAGCTGTTCCGCGCCCCTCTGGCCGACAGCCTGTCACGAGCCCGCGGCCTGCCCGGCGCCGCCTGGGGCATGACTTTCGCGCATTTCGGCATCGGCATGGTGATTCTGGGCATCGTCTCGGAGACGTCGTGGAACGAGGAGCGCATCCTCGCCATGAAGCCGGGCGAGGTAGTGACGATCGGCGGCTACCAGGTGAAGCTCGATGGCATGATCCCGCGCCAGGGCGAGAATTTCTCCGAGGAAGCCGCGCATTTCTCGATCCGTCGCGGCGGAGTGCAGGTGACCTTCCTCGAACCGTCGCGCCGCATGTTCGCCACCAGGCGGACGGCGACTTCAGAGACGGCGATCGCCACCTTCGGCTTCTCGCAGCTCTACATCGCACTCGGCGAGACCGACAAGACCGGCGCCAGCGCCGTGCGGCTGTACTGGAAGCCGCTCGTCACGCTCATCTGGCTTGGTGCCGTGGTGATGGCGTTCGGCGGCCTTTGCTCGCTGCTGGATCGGCGCCTCCGGGTTGGCGCCCCGGTACCCGCCCGGAAAGCCGGCTCGAAGCACGTCGGCCCCGGCAATATCGACCCTGGTGCGCCGGCTGCGCCTGTGGCGGCGGAGTGAGATCGATGCGCACCGTCCGCTCCCGCTGCGTGGCTACCTCCGTTGCGCTATTGCTGGTCGCCGCCGCCTCGCTTGCCCCGGCGCTCGCGGTCAAGCCCAACGAGATGCTGAAGGATCCGGCGCTCGAGGCTCGTGCCCGCGCCCTTTCGGCCGAACTGCGCTGCCTCGTCTGCCAGAACCAATCGATCGACGATTCCGATGCCGATCTGGCGCATGACCTGCGCGTACTCGTCCGTGACCGGTTGAAGGCCGGCGACACGAATGCGGCGGTGAAGGACTATCTGGTCGCCCGCTACGGCGAATACGTTCTGCTTCGCCCGCGTTTCGACCTCGGCAATCTGGCGCTATGGCTGGCCGGTCCGGTGGCACTCCTGGCCGGCGCCATGGCGATCTTCGCCGCTCGCCGCCGCGCTTCGCGTCTGGCCGAACGCCCGCTGACCGACGAGGAGGAGGCGCGCGTCGAGGCGATCCTTTCCCGCCGCGCCGGATCCGGCGACGCCCCTGCCGAGAACCTTACCAAACTGTAATTTCCCCGCCAGACTGCTGCAAGGTTGTCCGCGCCACAGTGCTCGTCAACGACAGCCGCGGAGCCGGTCGACCGGCCCGAGGCTCGCCGGCCCATCATTCGTTGACGGAGTGGACCATGACAATCGAAGCCCGGCCGCCGGAGGCGGTTCAATCTGCGGACAAGCAGCCGCCGAAGGCGTCGTTCCTGCGCGCCCATGCCCGCTCGCTTGGCGCCGGGGCAGCCTCGCTTGCCCTCGTCGCCGTACTCGCCACCCAGTCCCTCGTCGCGTTCCCGACGCCGGTTCGGGCGCAATCGACTCCGATCGCGCCGCAGCCGGCCGCCACCGCGCAGCCGTTCAATCCCAACCTCCAGACGTTCACGTTCGCCGACGTCGTCGAGCGCGTCCGTCCGGCGGTGGTCTCCATCCGCGTGAAATCGGAAGTGGCGAACCCGCGCCAGGCGCTCGAGGATATGCCGGATTTCCCCGGCGGTCCGCTCGAGCGTTTCTTCCGCGACTTCCGTAACCGCCGCGGCCAGGATCAACAGCAGACCCCAGACGTGCAGATGAGCCAGGGCTCCGGCTTCATCATTTCGACGGACGGCAAGGTCGTCACCAATTTCCACGTGGTGAAGGGTGCCAAGGAAGTGACCGTCGTCACCGACGACGGCAACGAATACAAGGCGAAGGTGCTCGGCTCCGACGAGAAGACCGACGTTGCCCTTGTCAAGATCGATGCCCAGGACAAGACCTTCCCGACGGTGCCGTTTGCGCAGAACTCCGGCCGCGTCGGCGATTGGGTGCTGGCCGTCGGCAATCCCTTCGGCCTCGGCGGCACGGTGACCGCCGGTATCGTCTCGGCCCGCGGCCGCGAGATCGGCGCCGGCCCCTACGACGACTTCCTGCAGATCGATGCGCCGATCAACCACGGCAATTCGGGCGGCCCGACCTTCAATCTGGCAGGCGAAGTGGTCGGCGTGAATACCGCGATCTTCTCGCCGTCCGGTGGCTCGGTCGGCATTGGTTTCGCCATCCCCGTCGAGACCGTGCAGCGCGTCATCACGCAGTTGGAGAAGTCCGGCGAGGTGGTTCGCGGCTGGCTCGGCGTGCAGATCCAGCCGGTCACCCGCGATATTGCCGACAGCCTCGGCATGAAGGATGCCCACGGCGCGCTCGTTGCCGACGTGCAGCCGCAGGCTCCCGCGCTGAAGGCCGGCATCAAGGTCGGCGATGCCATCACCGCCGTCGAGGGCCATCCGGTGCGCGGACCGCGCGACCTCGCCCGCACCGTCGCCGGCTACGAGCCGGGCACCACGGTCAAGGTCACGCTATTCCGCAACGGCAAGGAGCAGGACGTCAGCGTCGAACTCGGCAAATTGCCGTCCGACCAGAAGCTCTCCGAGCGCTCTAAGCCGGCGCCCCGGTCGGAGGAGCCGGCCTCGCTCACCGACCTCGGCATCTCCGTGGCCCCGGCGGTCGACGTCGGAGCCGGGTCCGAAGGCGTCGCGGTTGTGAAGATCGATCCGAAGAGCCCGGCAGCTCGCCGCAATCTGAAGGTCGGCGACGTGATCCTTGAAGTGCAGGGTCAGACGGTGGCGACCGCAGCCGATGTGGCGAAGGCCGTCAAGGACGCCAAGCAGGAAGGCCGCCGATCGGTGCTGTTGCGGCTGAAGAGCGGCTCGGACGCGGCGCGCTTCGTGGCGGTGCCATTCGGCGAAGGCTGATCCAGCTGATGCGCTCGCAACGCGACATCGCGTTGCCGACAAGCGCTTGAGGCACGGTAAGACGCATTCCCCCCGGGCGTGTCGATTGTCGCCCCCAAGTTGCGATATGCCCGGATGCGGGAAGCGGCGGCGGTTCGGGAAACCGGTCCGCCGCCGATTCCGTCGTGGCCGGGTGTGCGACCATCCTCCGTCCAACGCGCGGAGCGCTTCGCGCAGCGAATGATCTCGATTTGTCGTATGGTTAACGCATGCGAATCCTCATCATCGAAGACGACCGCGAAGCCGCGGCCTATCTGGTAAAGGCACTGCGCGAGGCCGGCCACGTCGCCGACCACGCCGCCGACGGCGATTCGGGTTGGAACTTCGCCGAGGACGGCGGCTACGACGTCATGGTGGTCGACCGCATGCTGCCGCGTCGCGATGGGCTGTCGATCATCGAGGGGCTGCGCACCAAGGGCGACCAGACGCCGGTGCTGATCCTTTCGGCCCTCGGACAGGTCGACGACCGCGTCACCGGATTGCGCGCCGGCGGCGACGACTATCTGCCGAAACCCTATGCCTTTTCCGAACTCCTCGCCCGCATCGAGGCGCTCGCCCGCCGCCGCCGTCCGGGCGAGGCCGAGACCGTCTACCGGGTCGGCGAGCTGACGCTCGACCGGCTGTCGCACGAGGTGAAGCGCGGCGCCGAGGAGATCCAGCTGCAGCCGCGCGAGTTCCGCCTGCTCGAATACCTGATGAAACATGCTGGCCAGGTGGTCACCCGCACCATGCTGTTGGAAAACGTCTGGGACTACCACTTCGATCCGCAGACCAATGTCATCGACGTGCACATGTCGCGGTTGCGCGCCAAGATCGACAAGGGGCACGACAGGAGCTTGCTGTCGACCGTGCGCGGAGCCGGCTACATGATTCGCGATCAGGCGAAATGATCGTCATGCCGGCCGCGCGCGAAGCCTCCGCCAAGAAGGCCCGCCAACCTCCGGGCCAGATGAGTGCCGTCGGCCGGGTGTTCCGGACAACGGCGGTGAAACTGTCGCTCGTCTATCTCGCCGTCTTTTCGCTCGTCACCATCGCCCTGGTCACCTATCTGCTGTCCTCGATCAACGCGATCCTGACGAGTGAACTCTCCGATGCGGTCAATGCGGAGGTGCGCGAACTGCTCAATCAGTACGAAATCGGCGGCGTCCTGCGGGTCGTCACCCTCGTCGACAGCCGCAGCCGCCAGCCCGGCGCCGGCCTCTATCTCATCACCGATCCGTCCGGCAACCCGCTCGTCGGCAACATCTCCGACCTTCCCGAAGGCGTCGTCGACCGGGCCGGCACCAGCGTGCGTGCGGTGCCCTATCGCCGGCTTTCGCATGAGACTGACGCCAACAGCCATCACGTCGCGCTGGTGCGCGTCTTCACGCTCGACAACGGCTTCAAGGTTCTGGTCGGACGCGACGTCGGCGAGCGTGAGAAGTTCAGCGGCCTGATTGGCGAGGCGCTCAGGGCGGTGCTGGTTGTCACTGTTCTGCTCGGGCTCGTCACTTGGTGGTTCGTATCGCGGAGCGTGCTGAAGCGCATCGATCAAGTGACGCATACCGCCAATCGCATCGTTGCCGGCGATCTGTCCGGCCGGCTGTCGCTGACCGGTTCCAACGACGAATTCGACCGGTTGGCCGTCGGGCTGAACCACATGTTCGACCGGCTGACCGATCTGATGCGGGGTTTGAAGGAAGTCTCCGACAACATCGCCCACGACCTGAAGACGCCATTGACCCGGCTGCGCAATCGGGCAGAAGAGGCGCTTGCCGACACCGGCGATCCGGAGCGCGCCGAGTCGGCGCTCGAGGGCGTGATCGAGGATTGCGACAGCCTCATCCGCACGTTCGACGCGCTGCTGACCATCGCCCGCGTCGAGTCCGGCAACCAGACGATCGCGCTATCCCCCGTCGACCTGTCCGACATCGTCGGCGAAGTCTCGGAGCTGTATGAGCCGCTGGCCGACGAGGAGGGCGTCGAACTGACGACGAGCGTCGCCGGCGAAAAGGCGCTCGCCAACCGAGAGCTCCTCTCCCAGGCGCTGGCCAATCTGCTCGACAACGCGCTGAAATACGGCCGGCCGGCCGAGGGGCCGGCCAGAATCACGCTGTCGGTGACGCGCGAGGCGGGCGCCGTCCTTCTCGCTGTTGCCGACAATGGGCCGGGCATCCCCGAAACCGATCGCGGTCGCGTGCTGGAGCGGTTCGTCCGGCTCGAACGCAGCCGCAATTCGCCCGGTTCCGGCCTCGGATTGTCGCTCGTTGCCGCCATCGCCCGCCAGCACGGTGCCCCCCTGGTCCTGAGCGACGCATCGCCGGGGCTGAAGGCGATCATCTCGCTGCAGCCGGCCTGATCGACACTTGGGCGCCGACAGCCATCGGGGCCGGAGCGCATGGGCGATACCCGACCAGGCGGCCTTGTCTGAGCATGGGCGCCGCCTATAAGATTGCGGCAACAAGTCTTTCGCGGGGAGGCGGACTTACGGCCAGCACCGGCCGGTCGAACCCCCGTGGGTGAACGCTGGCCGGCTGAAGCAATGCCGTGACCGGTCGGCCTCCAGCCGGCAAACCGCCCCCCACCCTCATCTTCGTCGCCGCGCCGAGGCCCGCTCGGCGCTCTCAACGCGAGCCAATTGCCATGATCGAATATCGTCAACTGGGGCGGACCGGCATCAACGTGTCCGCCATCTGCCTCGGCACCATGACCTGGGGGCAGCAAAATACCGAGGCCGAAGGTCACGCGCAGATGGACTATGCGCTCGACCGCGGCATCAATTTCTTCGACACCGCCGAAATGTATTCGATTCCGCCACGGGCCGAGACCCAAGGCTCGACCGAGCGCATCATCGGCACCTGGTTCAAGGCGCGTGGCAACCGCGACAAGGTGATCCTTGCCTCCAAAGTCTCCGGCCGTTCCGACAACACCTATCTGCGCGCCGACAAGTCGCCGACCCGGCCAGACGCCAAGAACATCCGCGAGGCGATCGAACGTTCGCTCAAGCGACTCCAGACCGACTACATCGATCTCTATCAGGTGCACTGGCCGGATCGGCGCGTACCGCTGTTCGGCGGCGGCCAGATCACCGGACCTGCCGAAGACGAAGTGCCGATCGATGAAACCCTCGACGCTCTCGATTCCGTGGTCAAGGCGGGCAAGGTCCGCCACATCGGCCTGTCCAATGAGACCGCCTGGGGGCTCTCGCGCTATCTTCACCTCAGCGAACTTGGCCGCGGCCCGCGCGTCGTCTCGGTGCAGAACGCCTTCAACCTGATCAACCGCACCTATGAGCACGGGCTCGCCGAATTCGCCGTGCGTGAACAGATCGGACTGCTCGCCTACTCACCGCTGGCGCAAGGCTTTCTGACCGGCAAATACCAGCGCGGCGCGCGGCCGGCCGGCGCCCGCTCGACGCTGTTCAACCGCGGCCAGCGCTACCAGAAGCCGGGAGCGGAAGAAGCGATCGACGCCTATCTGGGCATTGCCCGCGATTTCGGCCTCGATCCGGCGCAGCTGGCGCTGGCGTGGGTGACGAGCCGGCCGTTCGTCACCTCCAATATTATCGGCGCGACAACGATGATGCAGCTCATGACCGACATCGATTCCGTCAACGTTGCCATCACGCCGGAGATCGAGGCGCGGATCAGCGCCGCCTACCAACTGCACGGCAGCCCGGCCCCCTGAGACCCGCTCATTTGCAGAGACAAGCCATGCCGAGGGGCTGGAGCCCTGCTTCGACCTCTCGGCATGGCGCAACCGCGGCGGCGCCGACCTCGCAGGAATGGGAGGCCGTCGCTGCGAAAAGCCCTGCCTCGATCACTTGCGGGTCCGCCAGTTCTGTGGAGGGCATAATTTGTATGATAAATTCTTCGTTGCTGTGCCAGGGCTGACCAATTATAGTCCGGACGCTGCCAGCGGCGCGGCCACGCCGCCATCAAAAAGCCTGTTCGCGCTTCGGAAACGCCCATGCCCACACCCGAGGAATTCGCCGAGGACTTCGTCCGTCGTTTCGGCACACGCCCGACGATTTTTCGCGCCCCAGGCCGCGTCAACCTCATTGGCGAGCACACGGACTACAACGAAGGCTTCATCCTGCCGGCTGCGCTCGAGTACGAGACGTGGGTGGCTGCGGCCCCGCGCAGCGACCGCAAGCTCGCCGTCCACTCACGCGCCCGCAACGAAACCCGCACGTTCGATCTCGATGCCGCCGCGCCGAAGCCGTTGAACGACTGGACCGATTATGTCTACGGCACCGCGTTGGTGCTGGAGCGGGCCGGTCACAGGTTGTCCGGCGCCGATCTGATGATCACCTCTTCGGTGCCGATCGGCTCGGGACTGTCGTCGTCGGCGGCGCTCGAAGTCTCGGTTGGCTACAGCCTGCTGTCGATCACCGGCGTCGCCGTCGACACGCTTGCCCTGGCGCTTATCTGCCAGAAGGCCGAGAACGAATACGTCGGCATGCGCTGCGGCATCATGGACCAATACATCTCCTGTCGCGGCGTCGCCGACCACGCCTTGCTGATCGATTGCCGCACGCTCGAGTCCCGCCAGGTTCCGATCGATCCGAGCGTGCGCATCGTCGTGTCCAATTCGATGGTGCATCACCAGCTGTCGGGTGGCGCCAACGAGTACAATGCCCGGCGAGCTGCTTGCGAGGAGGGCGTTCGGCTGCTGCAGCCGGCGCTGCCGGGCATCACCGCGTTGCGCGACGTGACGCCCGCGGCGCTCGAAGCGCATAAGGGCCTCGTGTCCGACCTCGTCTACCGCCGCTGCCGCCACATCGTCACCGAGAACGCCCGCGTGCTCGCGGCCGAGGCGGCGCTGACCGCCGGCGATGTCGTGCGGTTTGGAACCCTGATGGACCAGTCGCATCTTTCCATGCGCGACGACTACGAGATCTCCTGCGCGGAGGTCGACATCCTGGTCGACCTAGCTCGCGAGCTTCCGGGCGTCTACGGCTCGCGCATGACCGGCGGCGGCTTTGGCGGCTGTACGGTAAGCCTCGTCGCTGCCGACGCAGTTGGCGACTTCATCCCGGCGCTCCGCGATGCCTATGCTAACGCGACCGGCCTCGTGTCGACCATCTTTGCCTGTTCGCCCGGCGCCGGCGTCGGCGCGCTTTCGCTGTGAGAGACCCATGGATGTCCGCTTCCAGACCAATCCGCACCGCCGTCTCAATCCGCTGACCGGGGAATGGGTGCTGGTCTCCCCGCATCGTGCCCTGCGTCCCTGGCAGGGGCAGCAGGAAAAGGCCTTCATTCCCGAAGGCAAGCCTCATGATCCCGGCTGCTACCTCTGCCGCGGCAATGTGCGCGCCAACGGCATGCGCAATCCCGACTACCAGCAGACCTTCGTATTCGACAACGATTTTGCGGCCCTGAAGGCGGACTCGCCGGAGATGGCGGCCGACGATGCCGGACTGATGGTGGCCGAGGGCGAATCCGGCAGTTGCCGTGTCGTCTGCTTCTCCGCCCGCCACGATCTGACCCTTGCCCGCATGGCCACAGCCGACATCGCCCGCGTCATTGACGTCTGGGTCGAACAATTCGTCGATCTCGCCGGTCGCGACGACATCGGCTACGTGCAGATATTCGAAAACCGCGGCGAGATCATGGGCTGTTCCAACCCGCATCCGCACGGCCAGATCTGGGCGAGCCGCACCGTGCCCAACGAGGTTGCCAAGGAATGCGACCGGCAGACTGACTATCTGGCGAAGACCGGCAGACCGCTCCTGCTCGACTACCTCGACAAGGAACTGGTGTCCGGCGAACGTATCGTGTTTCACAACGAGCACTTCGTCGTGCTCGTCCCCTTCTGGGCCGTTTGGCCGTTCGAGACGATGCTCTTGCCGCGCCGGGCCGTGACCGGGCTCGACCAGCTCGCTGCCGGCGAACGGCAGGCACTTGCCGAAGCGGTGTCGGTGCTGACCATCCGCTACGACAATCTATTCCAGACGTCCTTCCCTTATTCGATGGGCTTCCATCAGCGCCCGACCGACGGTTCGCCGCATCCGGAGTGGGTGCTGCATGCACATTTCTATCCGCCGCTGCTGCGCTCGGCCTCGGTGAAGAAATTCATGGTCGGATATGAGCTGCTTGCCGGTCCGCAGCGCGACATCACGCCGGAATCGGCAGCCGAACGCCTGCGCGCCCTGCCGGCGATCCACTATCTCGATCTGGCATAGGCCGCCCGCCGACGCCGTCGATACGGCGCCGCGCTTCGCTTCGCCACCCCGCTGGCATCCGTCCAGGCCGGGAAAAGCTGCTCGATGCGGACGGCTCGCTACCGACGGGCAGGCGGTCGCCGACCCCTTTGCGGCCGTCGACTGCAAAGGGACGATCACAAGTCTGTGAGCCCCTCGCCACCGCAATCGCAGTGGTAGAGCATGCTGGGCGCTCGCCCTTCGGTCTGCCCTGTCTTCGTTGGCTGGGGACGGCGTAGAGATCGCGGCAGGCGGCCCGCCGACGTACAATCTCCCCCCCTTTGTCCGTCGGAGGGATAATATTCTGGAGTTTATATATTTCGTCTCTTAGCCAAGTTTTCTGAAAGTTGCATGCGATAGAGGCGCCCGGGGATGAATGTCATGGGCGATTTAACCATCGATTAGGCTATAAATTAAGTCGGCAGAACGAAATATTTGGCTTCTTCGGTAGTTCAGTCGCGACAACCTGTCCGCAATACGAAGTATCTGGATTCTAACCAATTTGTCATTGCAAATATTTCATGATGGCATTACCTGAATCGACCGGGTAGCGAGGTTAAGAATCCTGATTGTGGTCGGGTCATGTTGCGAATTTTGAGTTACCGATTGAGAATCCGCGGAAGGCATCGTGACAACATTCAACCGGACGGAACGTAAGATCATCGAGTTCATACGATTCAATGGCCCTCAATCGCGGGCCAGATTGGCGAGTGAATTCGATCTGACTCCGTCGGCGCTGACCCGTATCGCGCACAAACTCATCGAAGGCGGCGTGCTTCGCGTCGGCCGACGCGATCATCGTGGCCAGCGCGGCCAGCCACCGGAGATGATGGAGATCAATCCGCCGGGCGGTTACGCCGTGGGTATCTCGCTCAATGCTGAGTTGTGTGCGGTATGCCTTGTCGACTTGAGCGGCACGGCTGTCGCGCGCGCCCGACTAGACTGCGTCGGCCTTTCGTCGGACGCCGTACGGACTGCGGTCGCCGACACGGTCGACCGATTCATTCGCGACAAAGACATCGCGCGGGAGTTGTTGCTTGGCGTTGGCCTGGCGCTGCCTGTCCCGATCCGACCCCCCGATGGGGCAGACGCCGCAATCCTGAACCTGCCGCGCTGGACCGGCGTGCCGGTCGCCACCACCTTCGCAGAGGCGCTCGATCTGCCGATCTCGCAGGAGAGCGACGGCAACGTCGCAGCCCTGAGCGAGGCGACCTTCGGTGCCGGCCGCCACTTGAGGTCCTTCGCCTTCGTCAATATCGACTGCGGTATCGGCGGCGGCTGGATCCTCGGCCGCCAACTGTATCGCGGCGCCAACGGCAATGCCGCCGAATTTGCCATGCTGCATCCGCGCCCCGGTCCGCAGCCGTCGATGCAGGACCTGTTCGACTTCCTGCGCGCCAACGGGGCGCCCGAGGCAGCCGTTGCCGCCGTGGTCGCCGACGACCCGCCGGGCGAGTTGGTCGAGCGCTGGATCGCGCGTGCCGCCGAGCAACTGGCCGAACTGGTGCGGACGGTCGCCTGGATCAACGACCCGGAGGCGGTCATCATCGGCGGTTCGCTGCCGCGACCGATCCTCAGCCGGCTGGTAGCGGCCGTTGCCGCGATCGACCTGCGCCCGGACGGCTGGTTGCACGCTCTGCCCAAGGTGCTGATCTCCGAGCGGGCCGGCCTCGGCCTCGACGCCGCTGCGGCGCATCTGCCGATCATCCGTGACCAGACGCTGTTCTGGCTGACGTAAGGCCGGACGCCCCGCGCCAGTCGCTTGCCCCCTCGGCCGACCGGACCACCGGCACCGGTGCGATGTAAG
>JARLIU010000005.1 GCA_031291595.1 Ancalomicrobiaceae bacterium
CCCCAGGTGCCGGAGAGGCCGAAGAACACCGTGACGAGAATGGCGAGCGTCGTCACGCCGCCGGCGACCGCGCCCGAGAACAGAAAGTCGAAGCCCATCAATCCGTGCACGACGTAAAACGCGACGATCGAGCCGGCGGCGGTCGCCAGGGCCGCGGCGATGACGGCGAGGCCGACGAATTCAATCACCAGGGTCGTCAGGATCTGCGCCCGCGTGGCGCCGAGCGCCTTCAGGATCGCCGCGTCGTAGCGTCGGCGGCGCTGGCCGCTGGCAAAGGCGCCGGCGAGCACCACGACGGCGGTCAGGATGGTCACCGAGGCGGCGGCAGCGACGGCGAGCGCCAGTTCCGACAACAGGGTGTCGATCGCCGCGAGTTGGTCCTTCACCCTGATGGCGGTGGCAGTGGGGAAATCGGCGGCAATGCTGGCGGCAAGCTGCAGTTCCTGCGCTTCCGGCGTCGCCGGCGGGAAGGCGACGGTGGCGAGGTAGGAGATGGGCGCGCCGTTGAAGGTGTTGGGCGAGAACACCATGAAGAAGTTGATGCCGAAGGTCGACCAGGTGACTTTTCTCAACGAGCCGATGCGCACTTCGATGTCGCGGCCGAGCACGTTGACTTTCAGCTTGTCGCCGAGATGCAGCTCGAGCGCTTCGGCAAGACCCTGTTCCATCGATACCAAGGGCGGGCCGGCATAGTCCTTGTCCCACCACGTCCCGGCCGTCAGCGTCGAACCCTTCGGCAGGCTGTCGGAAAAGGTCAGGCCGCGGTCGCCGCGCAACAGGAAGGCGGCGCGCGCCGAACCCTGCCATCGGTCGGCGCGCAGCCCGTGCAGTTCGGCGATGCGGCCGCGCAGCATCGGCACGCGTTCGAGCGTCGCCGCGGGAGCATCGCGGGCGATTAGGTTCGAAAAGCCGTCGAGGTCGCGCTTGGCGACGTCGAGGAAGAAGAAGCTCGGCGCGGCGCTCGATACCTGGGCGCCCAGCTGGCCGCGCAAGTTCACCTCGATCAGCCCGAGCGCCACCGTCAGCGTCAGGCCGAGGCCGAGCGACAACAGCACCGAGGCGGTGGCATTGCCGGGACGGTGGAGGTTCGCCAGCGCCAGCCGGGCTTCCATTCGGCGCGGCCTGGGCAGGCGGCGGGCGAGCACGGCGACGAGCACCGCGATCAGTCGCAACACGACGAAGATGCCAGCGAGCGCGGCGATATAGGAGGCCGCGAGCGTGACGTCCGGCGCCGTCGCCAGCGCTAGTCCGGCGAGGACCGCCACGGCGAGCGCGAGGCTCGCCAGGTAGGCCGGCCGCGGCCTCGTCTTGGCCGGCTCGACCTCGTCGCGGAACAACAGCGTCGGCCTGAGGTCGTGTGCGAGCCCGAGCGGCCAGAGAACGAACACCACGGCGGTGAGGCAGCCATAGGCTGCAGCCAGCAGGAGTTGCAGTGGATGGAGGCTGTCGAGCGGGGCGACGGGCAAGAGATCGGCCAGGAAATACAGTGCGATAGCGGCGAGCGCAACGCCGCCCAGCAGTCCCAGGACCACGCCGACGGCGGTGACGAAGGCGACCTGCAGCGCGGCGACCGCCACCGCAAGTCCGCCGCTGGCCCCAAGGCTTTTCAACACCGCGATGGTCTCGCGCTTGCGCTCCACAAACGCCGCAACCGCATTGGCCACACCGACACCGCCGACGGTCAGGGCAGTGATGCCGACGAGAGTCAGGAAGGCGGCGAAGTTCCTGATGTTGGCGGAAAGTCCCGGGGCGGCATCCTGCGCGTCACGGATCTCCCAGCCGGCTTGGGGGAAGCGGCTGTCGGCCTCGGCCCTGATGGCGGCAAGGCGTGCTGCCGTCGGTGTTGATCCGGCTAACTTCACTCGGTACGTCCAGCGCGTCAGGCTGCCGGCCTCCGCCAGGCCGGTCGTCGCGAGGCTTGCCGTGGCAAGCATCAGCCGGGGGCCGAAGCCGATGCCGCCGCCGATCTTGTCGGGCTCCGACGTGATGACACCTGCAATGACGACTTTTCCGGCGCCGAGCGCCACCGTGTCGCCGACGCTGACGCCGAGGCGGGAGAGCAGCGCACGTTCGACCAGTGCGCCGGGCAGGCCGGAGCGGGCCGGGTCGAGGCCCTGCCGCCAGTCGCCGGGTCCTTTCGTCGCGCCCGTCGCCTCGGCGTCGCTCAGGCCGTCGGCCGCAACCGTGCCGTAAAGCGGATAGGCCGGGTCCACCGCCTTGACCTCGACCAGCACGTCGGAGGAGACCGGCGGACTGCCGGCCGCGGTTGGCTGCCGAGGGCCCTCGCGCCGCGCCATGGCCCTGAGCGTCGCCACCTCGCTGACCTGCCCGAGGGTAGCGAGCCACGCCCGTTCGTCGGCGGTGGCGCGGCGATGGATCAGTGAAAACGAGATGTCGGCGCCGAGAATGACGCTGCCCTCGGTGGCGATCGAGGCTCGCATCGTGTCGGCGAGCGAGCCGACCGCGGCAATCGCCGCCACCCCGAGCGCGATCGAGGCAATGAAGACCCGAAACCCGCCGAGACCGGCCCGCAGCTCGCGGCGCGCCAAACGGGTGGCGAGACCGAGTGCGGCGATGACGGCTGCCGGACGGATCATGCGCCGACGCCCGCTGTCGCCAAGGCCATGGCCTCGTCCACCAGTCCGTCCCGGACGTGCACGACACGGTGGCAGCGTCGCGCCAGGCCCTCATCGTGGGTGACGAGGACGAGGGTGGTGCCGAGCCGGCTGCCGGTTTCGAACAGCAGATCGGCGATCTGTTGGCCGGTCGACGAATCCAGGTTGCCGGTCGGCTCGTCGGCGATGACGATCGGTGGCCGTGCGACGAGTGCGCGGGCGATGGCCACGCGCTGCTGTTCGCCGCCCGACAGTTCGGCAGGATAGTGGCTGAGCCGTGCGCCGAGCCCGACCAGGGCCAGTTCTCGGCTCGCGCGCTCGAATGCGTCGGCGGCGCCGATGAGTTCCAGCGGAATTGCAACGTTTTCCAGCGCCGTCATCGTCGGCACCAGATGGAACGACTGGAACACCAGGCCGACAGTCTGCCGACGAAAGCGGGCGAGCCCGTCTTCCGACAGCGCGCTCAATTCCACGCCGGCGACGGTGATCCGGCCGCTGTCGACGCGTTCGAGCCCGGCCATGGCCATCAGCAGCGTCGACTTGCCCGAACCCGACGGGCCGACGATCGCCACCGACTTGCCGGCTTCGGCTGAAAGATTGGCGCCGCGCAGGATGTCGACACGGGCGGCGCCGGTGCCGAGGCTGAGGCGCACGTCGTGCATCAGGATGATCGGATCTACCACGATGACCGGAGCCCTCGGCTTATGGGCGTCGACTTCGGGCTCGGCCCAGGCTCGGCGGTGAGCTGTGGGTGGCACGATCACGACATCTGTCGCCGATATGGGGTTTGTGGCAGAGAGTTCCAGGGTAGACAGAGGGATCGGGAGCCATGCGGATCGACAGGCGGACAGTGGTGACGATGATCGGGTTGACCGCGACGCTGCCCGGCGCGGCAGCGGCAGGAGTGGCAATGGCTCAGGACGACAAGCCGATCATCATCTTCGCCTTTGGCGACAGCCTGACGGCGGGCTACGGCGTGGCGCCGGGCGATGCCTTTCCGGTGAAGCTGGAGGCGGCATTGAAGGCCTCGGGGCGCAACGCGCATGTCGTCAACGCCGGCGTCTCCGGCGACACGACGGCGGACGGGCTCAATCGGTTGGAGTGGTCGCTGCCGGCCGGGGCGCAGGTGGCGATCGTCGAGTTCGGCGCCAACGACGCCTTCCGCGGCGTGCCGGTGAAAATTATGCGCGGCAATCTCGAGCGGATCGTCGGCGCGCTGACGATGCGCGGCATGGCGGTGCTGGTTGCCGGCATGAAGGTCAACCACAACTACGGACCGGACTATACGGCACAGTTCAACGCCGCTTTCGGCGACATCGCGGCGGAATATCACGCCGATCTCTACCCGTTCTTCCTCGACGGCGTGGCGCTCGACCCCGCACTCAATCAGCCGGACGGCATCCATCCGAATGCCAAGGGGGTCGATATCATCGTCGAGCGCATCATGCCGAGCGTGGCGGCGCTCGTTGATCGGGTCGCGGCAAAGCGGCGGTAAGCCCTTGCGGCAGGCTCGCAGCCGCTCCAGCCGCCGAGACAAGTCGAAACTCCGCCGGGCGCGATGCCGTCGGATGGATGAGCGGCGGCATCGCGTTCCTGGGGGAGCGAATTTGACATTTGAGTCCCACCAAGCTGCGCGGTCTCACTCAAATGTCAAATTCAAAGCTCCACCAGACTCAATGAATTGCTAGTGGTCCTGGGATTCCGACATTTGCGTATGAGCGCGCGGCAAGTGGGATGCAAATGTCGGAATCGGACCACTGGGGGCTCAGACCAGATATTGGCCGCCGTTGATCGACAGCGTCGAGCCGGTGATGAAGCCGGCCTCGTCGGAGGCGAGGAACAGTACGGCGCGGGCGATCTCCTCCGGCTGGCCGAGGCGGCCGACAGGAATGTGCGGCAGGATCTTGGCCTTCAGGACATCCTCGGGGATCGCTTGCACCATTTCGGTGGCGATGTAGCCGGGGCTGATGGCGTTGCAGGTGATGCCCTTGGTGGCGCTTTCCTGGGCGAGCGCCTTGATGAAGCCGATGTCGCCCGCCTTGGCGGCCGAGTAGTTCACCTGGCCGAACTGGCCCTTGTGGCCGTTGATCGAGGAAATGACGATGATGCGGCCGAAATTGCGGGCGCGCATGCCCTCGATCAGCGGCCGGGTGATGTTGAACAGGCCGTCGAGATTGGTTCTGATCACCGACGACCACTGTTCCTTGGTCATCTTGTGGAACAGGCCGTCGTGGGTGATGCCGGCATTGGCGACGAGAATGTCGACCGGGCCGACCTCGGCCTCGACCTGGGCAGCCCCGGCCATGCAGGCGTCGAAGTCGCCGACGTCCCATTGGAATACCGGGATGCCGGACTCATTGTTGAACTTCGTCGCCGCCTCGATGTTGCGGCCGTAGGTGGCGGCGACGCTGTAGCCTGCCGCATGCAGCGCTTTGGCGACGGCGGCGCCGATGCCGCGCGTGCCTCCAGTCACGAGTGCAACCCTGCTCATTGCGACCTCCCAGAATTTGATTTTGCTTGCCGAATAAGACGCCTTCACCAGCGTGTCGAGAGCTACTTAGGTTTTGCGACGAAGTGTCGACGACTTCCGTCGCAGATGCCAAGATTCGTTTTGGTGCAGTGCAGTAACAATCGTTCCAGCGCGGCGCATTGTACGCCGAAAGCGCTGCCGAGGCGGCGGCGATCCATTTGAGGCGCAACACTGCGGGGACGAGGCGACGGCGACTGCCGGCGAGCGCGCGACGCTGCCGCGCGACACCGCGGCAGTCGAATCGTCGCGCTAGTGGTCAGATTCCGACATTTGCATCCCACGTGCCGAGCGCTCGTACGCAAATGTCGGAATCTCAGGACCACTAGCAATTCATTGATTCTAGTGGAGCTTTGAATTTGGCATTTGAGTGTGGACGCGCAGCTCGTTGGGACTCAAATGTCAAATTCGCTCCACTAGTCGTTTGATCGTGCAGCACTCGTCCGGTGCGGACGCGACCGGCCCGACCGCGCCTCGGTCAGGCCCGTTCGACGGTCAGGGCGATGCCCATGCCGCCGCCGATGCACAGCGTCGCCAGACCCTTCTTTGCATCGCGGCGTGCCATTTCATGGATGAGCGTTACCAGGATGCGGGCGCCGGACGCGCCGATCGGATGGCCGATGGCGATGGCGCCGCCATTGACGTTGACCTTGGCGGTGTCCCAGCCGAGATCGCGGTTGACCGCGATCGCCTGGGCGGCGAAGGCCTCGTTGGCCTCGACCAGATCGAGATCGGCGACGGTCCAGCCGGCTTTCGCCAGGGCTTTGCGCGAGGCCGGGATCGGGCCGGTGCCCATGATCGCCGGATCGACGCCGGCGGTCGCCCAGGAGGCGACGCGGGCGATGACCGGGAGATCATGCCGGGCCGCGTAGTCGGCCGAGGTGACGATGAGCGCCGCGGCGCCGTCGTTGAGGCCGGAGGCGTTGCCGGCCGTCACCGTGCCGTCCTTGGAGAAGGCCGGGCGCAGCTTGGCCATGGCGTCGAGCGAAGCGCCGTGGCGAATGAATTCGTCGAGGTCGGCGATCTTGTCGCCCTTGCGATCCTTGATGGTCACGGGGACGATCTCGTCGGCGAACCGGCCGGCCTTCTGCGCCGCTTCCGCCTTGTTCTGCGATCGAACCGCGAACTGGTCCTGCTCGTCGCGGCTGATCTGCCACTTGGTGGCGACGTTCTCGGCGGTGACGCCCATGTGATAGCCGTTGAAGGCGTCCCACAGGCCATCGCGGATCATGGAATCGATGAAATTGAGGTCGCCCATCTTGGTGCCGTTGCGCAAATGCGCGACATGCGGGGAAAGCGACATGCTCTCCTGGCCGCCGGCGACCACCACCTCGGCATCGCCTGCGACGATCTGCTGCAGGCCGATGGCGACGGTCCTGAGCCCCGAGCCGCACACCTGATTGAGCCCCCAGGCGGTCTTGTCCGCCGGGATGCCGGCGAGGATGGCGGCCTGGCGAGCGGGATTCTGGCCCTGGCCGGCGGTCAGCACCTGGCCGAACACCACCTCGTCGACGGCGCCGGGGTCCAGACGTGCCCGTTCGAGCGCTGCCCGAATCGCAATGGCACCCAGCTGGTGGGCCGGCAGGCCGGCGAGCGATCCGTTGAAGCTTCCAACCGCCGTCCTGGCGGCGCCGACAATCACGACGTCTTGTGCCATCGATCGTTCCTCCGTCTCGAATGCATGCCGCAGCGCGGCCTGAGCCAATTTCGGACCGCCCGAGCAGATGCCGCGCAAATCGACGAGTCTCGGGCGACGAGCATCTGCGCAAGCTCTTGTTTTGCAGAGCTTTCATCTTGATCGGACGGTTCCGTCCGATGGGAAGACGCTCCGCCGCGAGCCTTGGCGGGTCTAGGTCACTAGAGGCGGCGGCCCGGTCGGTGTCAATCCAGCCAAATGGTGGATGGTGCGAAGGTTTAAGTGCGGGATGTTGGATGCCTCGACCATGGCTCTCCCGGCCTGACGGTCGACGACATTTGCCATAGTTCGCTATTGCGAAGAAATTATGTGGCTGGGCAACGAGAAACTTCCTAAAGTGCCGGCGAGCAGTTAGCCTTGTCGGCCCGAGGCTTGGGTCGGCGCGGGGCCTGCAGTGCGATGACTCGGCAGAGTGGGTCCGGCGGATGGGCGGCTGAGCGCCGACCGGCAACCGTCGCGGGCGTGGCGGCGGTTGGCCGAAAGCAACAAGGCGACTCGCCGCACGATCGGGCGGGCGTTCAGAGGGGCAACGGAGCGCCTGGTCGCTCAAAGCGGGTCAAGGACGATGGCGAAGACGAAAGAGCCGACGATCATCAAGAAGTACGCCAACCGGCGCCTCTACAATACCGGCACGTCGACCTATGTGACGCTCGAGGACCTGGCCGACATGGTCAAGGCCGAGGAGGACTTCGTGGTGTTCGACGCCAAGACCGGCGAGGAGATCACCCGGCCGGTTCTGACCCAGATCATCTTCGAGCAGGAGAACAAGGGCACCACGCTGATGCCGATTGCCTTCCTCCGGCAGATGATCCGGTTCTACGGCGACAGCATGCAGAATCTGGTGCCGAGCTACCTGCAGTTCTCCATCGAATCGCTGACGCGCGAGCAGGAGAAGTTCCGCGATCAGCTGAATTCCAGCTTCGTCACCTCGCCGTTCGAGGCCATCGATGAGCAGGTTCGGCGCAACACCGAAATGTTCGAACGGGCGATGCGCATGTTCCTGCCCTTCGCCGGCGCTGCGGCCCCGGATGCACCAGTGCCGAAGCCGAAGGCGGAGGAGAAGCCCGCCGAGGCAACCGAGCTCGATCGGCTGAAGAAGCAGATGGAAGACATGCAGAAGCTCTTGGATACCATCGTCAAGAAGGACGGGTGAGTGGCGTAATTGGGAACAGACGAATTCTATTGTTCGTCAATTGCGAGCGAAGCGAAGCAATCCAGCCTTTGGTGGCTTGACCGATTTTTCCTGGATTGCTTCGTCGCTTCGCTCCTCGCAATGACATTGAGGGAGCTCTCCCACGGAATTGGCTCAATCGGTTGCAGGATGAAGGTGGCGATCCTGCGACTAGCGCAGCATTACGCTGCGTCTATAAGATACGGTCGCAACAATTCGGACAAACGAAAGATCGCAATTGGTCCCCCAAAATGCGAGCGCTTAACTAACTGGCCGTCAAGTACATTTCCATTGGCGTCCTTGGTCTTGAATTTGAGTATTCCTGGAATCTCGAATTCTTCGTCCCGAAGCGCCGGATCGTGGATATTCCATTTTGGCTCGAGAACATCGTGAGCAACTGCATTCCTGAGTAAGTGTATGACTACACATGCATCTCGGATGAACTTATCGCAGTGATGTCGACGGGTGTTCCAATCGCCGAATTTTGCCTGGAGGGCGGAATCTAACTCGATGGCGAGCAGTCGGTAGGCCAATCTTTCAAGTAAGGTTCCGCAAAGACCAAATGTATCTTCTGAAATATTAAGCTCTTCTCGAGTAAGATGATGCTCTCCAAATATCACGACTGCAATCGTATCTAGCTTTGCGGGATAAGATCCGTAAGAAATTGGAGTTCCAATTTGATATGAAAATCGAAAAAAATCTTGTGCCAATCTGATTCTGTCGACAAGAGTCATTTTACTTTTGGGAGCCATTTTAGATCTCGCGCACGGTCACTATTGAACTATTTGAGCACTTTGTAAAGATTCCTATCTGGTCACTTTAGCACTATACAGCAGCAATTGGCGTTGACACCGCCCCCCTTGCCCCCTTAAGACAGCGCCTTCGCTAAAGCCGGGAGCACTCTGCCCGGCGCTTGGCGCTGTCCGAGGCTCTGTGGCCACCGCCGATCGCTCTTCTGCGGTCCAGGCGGCGGCCCACACCAAGTCCGCCGGGGATCATTGAGGGACTACTGCCACAGTCTGGCAGTCGGCTCGCTTAAGGTGATCCCACGTCCGGCGGCGCCGAAGGGCGCGCGAACGAAGAACGGCAGCCTTCAAGGCCATGCCGTCGAAAGGACGTCCTATGTTCGCAGTCATCAAGACTGGCGGCAAGCAGTATCGCGTTGCCGCCGACGACGAGTTCGAGATCGAGCGGCTCGATGCCGAAGCCGGCACGACCATCACCTTCGAGGAAGTGCTGCTGGTCGGCGACGAGACCGGCACCAGGATCGGCACCCCGACGGTGGCCGGGGCCACGGTGACGGCCGAAGTGGTGGAACTGACGCGGGCACCGAAGGTCATCGCCTTCAAGAAGCGCCGTCGCAAGAGCTGGAAGAAGAAGCGCGGTCACCGTCAGCATCTGACGCTCATCCGCATCACCTCGATCGCGATCGCCTGACGATTTCGCGAACGGGCTGAAAAACAACGGGTGACGATTGCCCGAGGCGGGCGCCTCGGGTACATTTGCACCAGATCGGTTCATTCGGCGCGTCGAGCCGTGTTCGGCACCGCGCCAAAGGGTTTGAAGGAGCAAGTCATGGCTCACAAGAAAGCAGGCGGGTCTTCCCGCAACGGGCGCGACTCCGACGGTCGTCGCCTCGGCGTCAAGAAGTCCGGCGGCCAGGCCGTGATTCCGGGCAACATCATCGTTCGTCAACGCGGCACGAAGTGGCATCCCGGTTCGGGTGTTGGCCTCGGCGTCGATCATACGATCTTCGCCATCGTCGCGGGACACGTCGAGTTTCGCAATAAAGCCAACGGCCGAACCTATGTATCCGTTGCCCCTATGGCAACGGCAGCGGAGTAACCCGGCGAAATGATCCTACGATCCGCCGGTGTCACATCGACCCGGCGGCGAGATCACCGCACAAGTTCGGGCTCCTGAGGGGAGCGAGGAACAGGGGAGATGGGACGCCATCTCCCCTTTGTCGTTCTCTCGACCTCGCCCAGGAGACAGTCTCATGACCCCGCCCCTCCGTCCGGAAGAGCCATCCGAGGAATTCGCGACCACTAGTGTCGAGACCAAGCGGCTGATCCTCACCCGTCCGACCCGTGCGGACGCCGCCGCGCTCGCCGCCCTTGCCAACGACGTGCGCGTCGCCGAGAACCTGGCGACGCTGCCGCACCCGTACGGCCACGAAGAGGCCTGCGCCTTCATCGACAACACCGAGGTGAGCCCGTCGCGCGTCAACTTCGGCGTCTACCTGAAGGGAACGGCCAAGCCCGCCTTCGTCGGCACGGTCAGCCTGATGCCGCGCGACGGCGAGAAATTCTCGCTCGGCTACTGGATCGGCCAGCCGCATTGGGGCAAGGGGCTGGCAACCGAGGCGGCGCGCGCCATGGCCGATCTGGCCTTCGAACGGCTCGATGCGGCGGCAGTGGCCTCGGTCTGCCGTGTCACCAACGGTGCCTCGCGCCGGGTGCTGGAAAAGTGCGGCTTCCAGTATTCCGGTCAGGGCATGGGGCCGTCACTGTTCCTCAGGGGCATGGTGCCGGTCGACCGCTTCCGGCTGGAGCGGCGGGTGTGGCAGTCGCTGAAGGAGTGGCGCGATGCCCGCTTCGGCACACTCAAGGCCCTGGCGGGATGAGCGACCTGATCGATCTACCGCCAGCGCCTGAGGCAATCCGGACCTTCACGCAAGCAATCGTGACGCCGCGGCTCGAACTGCGGCTGGTCGAGGCCGCCGATGTCGAGGCGCTCTATCGGCACTTCGCCGACTGGGAGGTGGTGCGCTGGCTGGCGCGTCCATCCTGGCCGATGGAACCGGCGATGATGGCGGACTTCCTCGACGGCTGTTCCGGCCGGCAAGCGGCGGGCGAGGCGGCCTATCGGGCGATTGCGCGCGACGGCGAGGCGGTCGGCGCCATCGACTGGAGCTATGGCGGCGGCGCGTCCTATCTCGGCTATTGGCTCGGACGGGCGCACTGGGGCCAGGGCCTGATGAGCGAGGCGGCGGCGGCGTTCGTCGATGCGATCTTTGCCGTCTCGAACGAGCGGGCGATCCTGTCGGGCGTGTTCGAGGGGAATGTCGCCTCGCACGCCATCCAGATGAAGCTCGGGTTTGTCGAGACCGGCCTATCCGTGCACTATTCGGTGCCGCGCGGCGTCGATCTCAGGCATATCGATACGAAATTGACCCGCACGGCGCGCCGTGTGGCAGCACTGAAGGCGACGACATGAAATTCCTCGATACCGCCAAAGTCTACATCCGCTCCGGCAATGGCGGCGCCGGCTGCGTCTCCTTCCGGCGGGAGAAGTTCATCGAGTTCGGCGGACCGGACGGCGGCGACGGCGGCAAGGGCGGCGACGTCTGGGTGGAATGCGTCGACGGGCTCAATACGCTGATCGACTATCGCTACCAGCAGCATTTCAAGGCCGAGACCGGCGGCCACGGCATGGGCCGCAACCGCGCCGGCGCCAAGGCGGAGACCGTCGTGCTGAAGGTGCCCGAGGGCACCGAGATCCTCGAAGAGGATGGCGAGACGGTGATTGCCGACCTGACCCACGTCGGGCAGCGCATGCTGTTGGCCAAGGGCGGCAACGGCGGCTTCGGCAACGCCTATTTCAAGACGTCCGCCAACCAGGCGCCGCGCCGTGCCAATCCGGGGCAGGAGGGCGAAGAGAAGTGGATCTGGCTCAGGCTGAAGCTCATCGCCGATGCCGGTCTGGTCGGCATGCCCAACGCTGGCAAGTCGACTTTCTTGGCGACCGTGACCGCGGCCAAGCCGAAGATCGCCGACTATCCCTTCACCACGCTCGTCCCCGGCCTCGGCGTCGTCCGCGTCGATGCGCGCGAATTCGTGCTCGCCGACATTCCCGGCCTGATCGAGGGCGCGCACGAGGGATCGGGGCTCGGCGACAAATTCCTGGCGCATGTCGAGCGCTGCCGGGTGCTGTTGCACCTCGTCGATGGCTCGGAAGAGGACGTCGGCGAGACCTACAAAGTCATCCGCCGCGAATTGAAGGCCTACAGCCCGGACCTCGCCAAGAAGCCGGAAGTGGTCGCGCTGTCGAAGGCGGATCTTCTATCGGAGGAAGAACGGGCGGATAAACTAAGTCGGCTGAAGAAGGCGGCGCGGCGCACGCCGATCCTTCTGTCGTCAGCCGCGCACGAGAACCTCGATCTTGTCCTCAGAGCGCTGATGCGAGCGATCGATACCGGCAAGGCGGAAGAGGACGAGGCGGCACGGGTCGACGATGGGTGGCAGCCGTAACGTAAGCATCCAGGCTGAAGCGCCTCAGCCCATCGACCTATGCCCCCGCCTTCAGCCGCTTCCCAAACCAATGATGCGCGTAAGGGTTGTCGTTATAGCGCGCGATCGGCTCGTAGCCTTCCGAGCGGTAGAGCGTTTGCGCCTCGGCGAGGGCGCGATTGGTATCGAGGCGGAGCATCGCGAGGCCGCGCTGGCGGGCGAGGTCCTCGAGCCGGTGCAACAGCTTGCGCGCGATGCCGAGGCCGCGGGCGACGGG
>JARLIU010000083.1 GCA_031291595.1 Ancalomicrobiaceae bacterium
GAACTGGTGACGGGCGAGGCTCCGAGCGTCGATCCGACGCCGTTCCTGCCGAAACGCTGACGCAGGCGGGCTGGCAGCGGCTCGGCTGGAGCGAAGCGGCGCGCTGTTCAGGCTGGTCAGAACGTCGCGCCGCCGACGATGATGGCGCCGGAGATCAGCACCGCCGCGACGGCAAACAGGATGAACAGACCGACGAACATCATCCTGTCTTCGCCGTGCTGGCCCTGCTGCGCCGGTTCGGCGGGCGTCGCTGATGCGGCCGGCGTACTGGCGGTGATCGGCCCGGCGGAAGCCTCCGGCGGCTCGTCTTGCGCCGTCGCGTCCGGCGCCGGTTCGGAGGGATCGGCGGCGATGCCAGCGGCAACCGCCGGCTCGGGGCGGCCCGGCCCCGCCGATATGACGTCGGTTCGGCCAACGACGGCGGCGGCGGCGACCGCTTCCGCCGCCATCGGCTCGTTGTTGCTGCGGGCTGGCGCGACAGCCGGCGGCGGCGGCGACGGTCCGGCGGGTTCGGCCGTTGCCAGTGGGGACAAGACCGCCTGACGCCCGAGCCTGCTGCGATAGATCGCGCTCTGCACCAGCACGAACACCACCGCGGCGATCGGCCCGGCGTAGGCCAGCGCCGGGGCCTGGTCCCGAATCCAGTCGGCGATCAGCGGATCTGAGACGGCCATGTCGCCGGCGACCCAGCCGAGCACCGCCATGGCGACACGGATGAACCACGGAGTGGTGCCGAACAGTTCGGTCAGCAGCCACGAGCCGAACACCAGCATCGGCACCGACAGGGCGAGTCCGAGGACGAGGAACAGGAGGTCGCCCTTGGCGACGGCGGCCAGCGCCACGGTGTTGTCGAGGCTCATCACGCCGTCGGCGAGCGCGACCAGCAGAATGGCATCCCAGAACGCCTCGGTGGCGGCCTGCGGGTCGGCGAAATCCTCCGGCCCGTCGTCGTCGCCCGCCCCGCTCTCCGCCTTGCCCAATTCATCGACGAGACCGACGGCGATGAGCATCAACACCAGGCCGCCGACGAGCCTGAGGATCGGCGCCGACATCAGCGCACCGGCCACCGCCGTCAGGAACAGGCGCAACAACATCGCCGCGCCGGTACCGACGATCATCACGTTCAGGCGCTGGCGGCGCGGCAGCGTGCGGCAGACGAGGGCGATGATCACCGCATTGTCGGCGCCGAGCACCAGATCGATGAAGGCGATCTGCACCGGGTTCGAGATCCAGGAGACATAGGTCTCGAAATTCATCTGCGGCGCCCCTCAGTTCTTTGCCGGCTTGGGGCCGCCCGACAGGTAGCGCAGGAATGCCGAATCGGGCGTCAGCACCAGCATCGGCTGGGCTTCGGCCAGCGATTGGCGATAGGTCGCCAGCGAGCGATAGAAGGCATAGAACGCGGGATCGACGACAAAGGCGTCGCCGAAGATCTTGGCAGCCGCGGCATCGCCCTCGCCGACGGTGATCTTTGACTGCCGTGTCGCCTCGGCGAGCAGCACGGTGCGGTCGCGATCGGCGCGGGCCTGGATCTGCTGTGCCCACTCGAAGCCTTGCGCCCGCAATTCCTTCGCTTCGCGCTGCCGCTCCGACTTCATGCGGTCGTAGACCGACTGGCTGGTCTCCGGCGGCAGGTCGGCGCGGCGGATGCGCACCTCGAGGATGTCGACGCCGAGCGGAGCCGCCTTGGCGGCCACTTCGCGGCGGATGTTCTGGATCACCTTCTCGCGGTCCGCCGACAGCAGCGTCGGCAGGTTGACCTGGCCGAGTTCGCGTCGGGTGGAGGAGGAGACGATCTGCGCCAGTTGGATCGAGCCCTGCTCGACCGTCCTGAGCGACTCGTAGTAGCGCACGGGATCGGTGATGCGGTAGCAGGCGTAGCTTTCGACCTCGAGCCGCTTCTGGTCGCCGAGGATGATCTGTTCGATCGGCAGCGACAGCGGCAACAGGCGACGATCGAAACTGATCAGCTGATCGACGAACGGGCGCTTCCAGTGCAGGCCCGGATCGCTGACGACGACCACCGGACCTTCGAGGGTGACGATCAGCGCCTGCCGCGTCTCGGAGACGACATAGAGCGTATCGGACAGCACCCAGACGACGAAGATCAGCGCCAGCACGACGATGGTGAACAGGCGACGACTCATTTTTGCGCTCCCGGCTGTGGCTGCGCGGCATCGGCCGGGCGGGGCGACTGAGCGGACGGCAGCCCCTTCAGCGGATCGATCGGCAGCACCGGCAGCACGCTCGACAGGCCCTTGCCGGAGGAATCGACGATCACCTTGGAGGCGCGCTTCAACACCTCGTCGACGGCATCGAGATAGAGCCGCCAGCCGATGACCTCGGGCGCGGTCTTGTACGCCTGGTAGATCGCCTCGAAGCTCTTGGCCTCGCCTTCAGCCAGATCGACCACCTGCGCCTTATAGGCCTCGGCGTCCTGGGTGATCTTCTCCGCCTGGCCGCGGGCGCGCGGCAGGATGTCGTTGCGATAGGCCTCGGCTTCGTTGCGGGCACGTTCCTGGTCGGAGCGGGCGCGCTGCACGTCGTTGAAGGCGTCGATGACGGCGGGCGGCGGGTCGACGCGCTGTAATTGCACCTGGGTGATCTCGATGCCCAACTCGTAGGAATCGGCCAGATGTTGCAGCACGGCGCGGATATCCTCGGCGATCTGCTGGCGCTTGTCCGACATGGCCGACTGGATGGGATTGCGGCCGATCACCTCGCGGATGGCGGCTTCGGCGGCGACCTTCAGCGTGCCGTCGGGGTCGCTGACCTTGAAGACGTATTGGCCGGCGTCCTTGATGCGCCAGAACACGGCGCAATCGGCCTCGACGATGTTCTCGTCGCCGGTCAGCATCTGGTTGGAGGAGCGGCTGCCGGCGTCGCCGAACACCCGGCCGATGGAGATCTGGTTGATCTTGGTGACCTTCGGCAGCGTCACCGTCTCGATCGGATAGGGCAGATGGTAGTGCAGCCCCGGCCCCAGCGTACCGATCCACTTGCCGAAATGCTGCACGACGCCGTTCTCGTCGGGCTGCACCTTGTAGATGCCGGTGGCGAGCCACAAGGCCAGGGCGAGCGCGCATAGGAGCGCCAGGGTGCGTCCGTCCGGCGCCAGGATGCGGCGGAACTGCCAGAGCTTGCCGCGGGCGATCGCGCTCACTTCCACCGTCTCGGGCGCGGCTCCCACGTCTCCGCCGGGCGCCGGTCCTTCGCTTCGCGACGTCGCCATATGCTCTCCGGTCATCTGTGCAATGGCTTGGCGCGCCCTGCCCTCGCGCCTTGCCTCGGCTGAAATCGCGGCATAGCACGGGCCGAGCCGCAACTCCAACAGCCGAAAGTTTGGACGCGTTCGGCCGTTTCCAGCGCCGGACCGGCGGCAATGGCGGGTTTCAGCCGGCTTGACGGAGCGTACCGCCGCCTGATCATTGCTTTGTGATTGGCAGACGGAGCCCATCTCGTGGCGTGCTAGCGTCCACGCCGCATTCGCGTTCCGCCATCGGCGCCCGAACTTGGCCCGGCAACGCCGGCAGGAGGACCGCAGGTGATCCGCCGGCCGTTCCGCCTGACAATGCGCCCAAAATGGTCGGATGGCGACTTCGCCATCATCCGGACTCACGGAGGGAGCGAAGCTTGCACACCGAGTTGTCAGAAGGACAGCGCATATGGCGCGCGCCATCAATGCAATCGATTATTGGAGAGGGTTTGCGCTCGTCGAGATCTTCATCAACCACATTCCCGGCAATTATTACGAACAGTTCACGCACAAGGCGATTTCCATTTCCGATTCGGCCGAACTCTTCGTGTTCCTGGCCGGCTGGTCGTTGAAATACGTCGTCGGTCCGCCTGAGGATCCTCGCCCGGCGTCCCGGCTCGTCGCCAAACTGTTCCATCGCGCCTTCACGCTCTATGCCGCCCACATTCTCATCGTCATGCTGGCAATCGCCATGCTGGCCGCTGCGTCGCGGTTGCTCGGCAATTCGCTGATCCTCGAATGGTTCAACGCCGCAGCGGTATTCTACGACCCGGTCGACACCCACGTCGGGCTGGTATTGCTGACCCACCAGCTCGGCTATTTCGACATTCTGCCGCTCTACATCGTGCTTCTTCTCATCTCGCCGGGCGTCGCACTCATCCACCGCCACTGGCCGAAGCTGCTGCTGCCGATCTCGCTCACCATCTACTTTGCCTCGCTGGTCACCGAGACGACGTTCAGAACCTGGCCCACTGCCGGCGAATGGTTCTTCAATCCCTTGTGCTGGCAGCTGGATTTCGTGCTCGGCTTCATCCTGGCGCGCCAGCAGGGTCCGGGCGGCTGGGTACGGTCGAACCTCGGCTGGATCCGCATCGTCGCCGTTCCGCTCGTCATCGCGGCGGCGGTGGCGCGCCTCGCAAACCTGTCGATCGACCCGACGCAGGTGCCCGAGCCGCACCTGCTGTTCGTCGATGCCAAGAGCTTCCTCAGCCCGATCCGAATGGTGCAGTTTCTGGCACTGGTTGCAGCGATGTCCAATATCTTCCCGTTTCTCGCGAGCTGGCTGCGTCCGGTCGTTGTCGTCTGCTCGCTGTTCGGCCGCCACTCCTTGCTTGTCTTCTGCATCGGATCGCTGCTCAGCCTTGGGGGACAAATCACGCGATTTGCCTTCAACGCCGGCATCGCGATGGACACTATTTACATACTTACTGGTATACTTCTGATGTTCTCCGCGGCGGCACTGGCGGAATGGTGGGGGCGGGTGCGATGATGATGAATGCGATCAGGGCTTTTGCATTCGGCGGTTTCGTCGTCTGCAACGCGCTGGCCGCCGC
>JARLIU010000084.1 GCA_031291595.1 Ancalomicrobiaceae bacterium
ATGCCGATGGCCAGATGCTGGCTGACCTGCCGGCGGTAGAAGTTGGTGGCCATGCCGGGCAGCTTCAGTTCGCCGTGCAGCGGCTTGTCGGAAACGCACAGGAGCGTGCCGTAGGGCACCCGGAAGCGATAGCCGTTGGCGGCGATCGTCGCCGATTCCATGTCGAGGGCGATGGCGCGGGATAACGACAGCCGGTGGACCGGGCCGGACTGGTCGCGCAGTTCCCAATTGCGGTTGTCGATGGTGGCGACCGTCCCCGTGCGCATCACCGATTTCAGCTCCCAGCCGGTCAGGCCGGTCACTTCGGCAACGGCGTCTTCGAGCGCCACTTGCACTTCCGACAGCGCCGGGATCGGCACCCAGGCCGGCAGGTCGGCGTCGAGCACGTGGTCCTCGCGCACGTAGGCGTGGGCGAGCACGTAGTCGCCGAGCTTCTGCGAGTTGCGCAAGCCGGCGCAGTGGCCGAGCATGATCCAGGCGTGCGGGCGCAACACGGCGATGTGGTCGGTGATGGTCTTGGCGTTCGACGGGCCGATGCCGATGTTGACCATGGTGATGCCGGCGTGGCCGGGCCGGGCGAGGTGATAGGCCGGCATCTGCGGCAGCCGGGCCGCCGCCGTCCCCGAGCTCGATACCACCTTGCCGGCCTGAGTGATCAGATTGCCGGGCTCGATGAACGCGGTGTAGCCGCTCGCCGGATCGGCGATGGCCAGACGGGCGTAGGTGACGAACTCATCCACATAGAACTGGTAGTTGGTGAACAGCACGAAATTCTGGAAATGCTCCGGCGCGGTGGCGGTGTAGTGCTGCAACCGGTGCAGCGAATAGTCGATGCGCGGCGCGGTGAACGGGGCGAGCGGCTGCGGCCGGCCGGGCAGGAACGGGATGATGCCGTTGACGATGGAATCGTCGGTCACGGCCAGATCCGGCACGTCGAACACGTCGCGCAGCGGCCGGCCGAGGGTCTCGGCGATGTCGACCGAGACCTCCACATCCGGCGGCAGGGCGAAATGCAACGGGATCGGCGTATCGGAACGCCCGACTTCGACCGGCACCGAGTGGTTGCGCATGATGTGGCCGATCTGTTCGACGAGATACTCGAAGAACAGGTCGGGCCGCGTCACCGTGGTCGAATAGAGGCCGGGGCCGGGCACGAAGCCATAGGCAAGGCGGGAATCGAGTCTGGCGTGCGTGTCGGTCTCGATGCGGATCTCGGGGTAGAAGCCGCGGATGCGGCCGCGCACCTGGGCGCCGTCGAGAATGGCGCGGAACTCGTCCGCGAGCCGGCCGGTTTCCTCTGAATAGATGTCGCGCAGCCGGGCGACCGCTCGCTCCGGGTCGGAAAAGGATTCGAACGGTGGCGCCGCGGTGATCGGATCGGAGATGATCATGGGACCCTGGCCTTCTCTTTAGTCATTGCCCTGTCGCTCGATTCGGTCGTCGAGGCGCGGGCCGGGTGTCACTGGCTAGCCCCGGTGCGGCGACCGCACCAGGACGATTATGCTTAACAAAGGACTGATGCGCTTAGCGAATCCCCGTCATCGGGCTTAACTCGGCTTTTACTGTCCTTGCCTCAGGATCAGGCTGTGATTGTGTCTGTAACCTGTCGAGTGTCCGATGAGAGTATTGCGTAAGGGGGCGGCCGCAAGGCCTATCCACCACTTGTCCGCAGCAGGAGTGACATTAGGCACGGACCATACCGACGCGGACGGGATTCCGCTCGACCGCATCCTTGTCGGCGATTGCGTCGCCGAAATGTCGAAGCTGCCGGCGGCCTCGGTCGACGTGATCTTCGCCGACCCACCCTACAACTTGCAACTGGAAGGCGCACTGCGCCGGCCCGACCAGAGCCTCGTCGCTGGGGTCGACGACGCCTGGGACCAGTTCGACAGCTTCGAGGCCAAGGACGCCTTCACCCGCGCCTGGCTGATCGCCAGCCGGCGGCAGTTGAAACCGAACGGCACCATCTGGGTGATCGGCAGCTATCACAACATCTTCCGTGTCGGCACCATCCTGCAGGACCAGGGCTACTGGATCCTCAACGACATCATCTGGCGCAAGATGAACCCGATGCCAAACTTCAAGGGCCGTCGCTTCCAGAACGCGCACGAGACGCTGATCTGGGCGGCGCGCAGCCAGGAGGGCAAGAAGTACACGTTCAACTACGATGCGATGAAGACCTTCAATGAAGACCTGCAGATGCGCTCCGACTGGATGACGCCGATCTGCACCGGGCTCGAACGGATCAAGGACGACGACGGCGCCAAGCTGCATCCGACGCAGAAGCCGGAATCGCTGCTCTATCGGGTGATGATTGCCTCGACCGCACCCGGCGACGTGGTGCTCGACCCGTTCTTCGGCACGGGCACGACCGGCGCGGTGGCGCGGCGACTCGGCCGGCACTTCATCGGCGTCGAGCGCGATCCGATCTATGCGCAGGCGGCGGCGGACCGCATCGCGGCGGTCGAACCGGCACGCCCGGAAAGCCTGGAGCTGATGCGCAGCAAGAAGGCCGAGGCACGCATCCCGTTCGGCTCGCTCTTGGAAGCCGGACTGGTCACCGCCGGCGAACTGCTGTCGGACGCGCGCGGCCGGCTGACGGCGGTCGTCCGGGCCGATGGCTCACTCGATGCGAAAGGCACGGTCGGCTCGATCCACCGGGTCGGCGCGGCGGTGCAGGCGCTGGACGCCTGCAATGGCTGGGTGTTCTGGCATGTGATGCGCAACGGCAAGCGTGTGCTGATCGACGACTTGCGCAAACAGATGCGGACACCCGACGCGGCGTAGCGCGACCCACCGTCCGCACAAAAAAAGACCTCCCCAAAACGGGGAGGCTCTACGCATGCTCGAATGAAGAAAATCGTCGCGGGGCAAGCGAAAGAGGCAAAAGAACCGCCGCTCAAATACAGCGCGGCCGATGCTACGCAGGTACTGATCCGACGGAGCTGACCCGGTTTTGCAACCGAACGCGGCGCCTCCGTCCTTGGCGTCCTGTATAGGCGAGATTGACGACAAGGCGATGACATGGCGTGCGCTCGATGCAGGGGCGCAAGCCTTTGGAACAGTAAACCGGGCTTAAGTATCGCTCGCCGGCCCGGCTGCCACGCCGATGATCTTGCGCATCAGCGTCGGCAGCGCCTCGCCGACAAGCGTATCCGGCACCGACCACCAGCAACCATCGGGGGCCGGCGTTGCCTGTGGCACCGTCAGGCGTTCGACCGCCACGACCAGGCGGAAATGGGTGAAGACGTGCTCGATCGTGCCGTTCAGCCGCCGCCAGGCGCCGGACAACGGCGGCGGTTCCGGCGGATGCACGACCTTGCCCTTGGCCGCCGCCCAACCGAAATTCGGCACTTCGCTCATGCCGCCCAGCAGCCCGCGCGGCGGCCGGCGTCGCAACAGGATGGCGCCATCCTCGCGTATCGCGACATAGGCGATGCCGGTGCGGGTCGGACGGTCCGGCTTGGCGGGCTTGACCGGATAGGAATCCTGGGTGCCCTCGGCCGCCGCGGCGCAGGCCGTGAACCAGGGGCAGATCGCGCAGGCGGGCTTGGTCGGCGTGCAGATGGTGGCACCGAGGTCCATCAGGCTTTCCGCGAATTCGCCGGGCCGCTCGACGGGCATCAGGCGTTCGAGCGCAGCGCGGATCGCCGGCTTGGCCTGCGGCAACGGCGTGGCGATGGCGTAGAGCCGCGTCACCACCCGTTCGACATTGCCGTCGATGACGATTGCCGGCCGGTTGAAGGCAATGGCCACGATCGCCGCCGCCGTATACGGGCCGATGCCGGGCAGCGTGAGAAGCAGCGTCTCGTCGGCGGGGAAACGCCCGGCGAAATCGGCGGCGACGCGCTCGGCTGAGGCCTTGAGATTGCGCGCCCGCGAATAGTAGCCGAGCCCGGCCCAGGCCTTCATCACCTCGGCCTCGTCGGCCGTCGCCAGATCGCCGACTGTCGGCCAGCGGCGGGTGAACGCATCGAAATACGGCCCGACGGCGGCGACCGTGGTCTGCTGCAGCATGATCTCCGAGATCCAGACACGGTAGGGATCGGGCAGATGCCCGTCGGCCCGCTCGGCCGGTCCCAACCGCCAGGGCAGGCGGCGATGATGGGTGGCGTACCAGGCGAGCAGGTCGGAGGTCGAAGCCGCGACGCGCGGAGAGCGGGGATTGCCGCGAGGCGATATGGTGGTCATGGTCCGGACTGTGGCAAACTGGCGGGCGGGCGTGAAGTCCTCATTTGACCATAGAAGTCGGGCAGTCTGGCGTGTACCGATCTCTGGTGGCCGAGTGTGGACGACCCGATTTCGGGCGGCCGGGCGGACTGACAAGGCGGGACCGCATGGCGAAGGCGCCGGACCAGACGAAACAACGCACCGAGGCGAAAGAGCGGGCGCGCCTTGCCAAGCGCGGCGCACAGCCGCTCGCCGATCTGACCGGGCCGATCCTCAGCCCGGCGGCAAAGAAGCGCGGCTTCGCCTCCGTCGACCTGTTCTCCTATTGGCCTGACATCGTCGGCCCGGCCTATGCCGAGTTCACCCAGCCGGAACGGCTGTCCTGGCCGCGGCGGCTGGAGGACGGCGGCGAGTCCGGCTTCGAGCCGGCCCTGTTGATCGTGCGCTGCGAGGGGCCGCGGGCCATCCTGCTGCAGCACGAGGAACCGGCCATCGTCGAACGCATCAACGCCATCTTCGGCTACCGCGCGGTCGCCAAGATCCGCATCGTGCAGAAACCGGTGGAACGACTGGCACGACCGGCCATCCGCGCCATCGCGCCACTGCCGGCAGAGGAAGAGGCACGCCTTGCCGAAGAGGTCGCCGGCATTGCCGACGACGGGCTGAAGGCGGCCTTGCTGCGGCTCGGACGCGCCGTCAGAGCGAAGAAGCTGACAAAACCGCGCGGAAACACCCGAATGTGAGAAGATTCGCGTTTTCACAGGCCGGCGAAATAGTTTAGACGAGGCGCCGGATCCTGGGCCGGGAGTCCGATCGAACAGAGGATGCTGCAGGTGCTCGCTTCACGCCGCCACTTTTTGAACCTGTCGCTCGCCGGAGCCGGCACCGCTGCCACGCTGGCGCTCGCCGCCTGCGGCAGCGATGCCAACGCCGTCGACGCCAAGGAGTTGATGAAGCCGGGTTCGCTGCCCGAGATGGAGATGGGCAAATCCGATGCTCCGGTCACCGTCATCGAATATTCCTCGCTCGGCTGCCCGCATTGTGCCGAGTTCGAAAAGGACGTCTTCCCGCACCTGAAGAAGACCTACATCGACACCGGCAAGGTTCGCTTCATCTCGCGAGACTTCCCACTTGACCAGGTCGCAGCGGCGGCGGCGATGCTCGCCCGTTGCGCGCCGAAGGACAAGTACTTCGACATGATCGGCCTGTTCTATGATAAGCAGGAGGTCTGGCACGTAACCGAGAACCCGACTGACGCACTGTTCAATCTCGTCAAGCAGACGGGTTTTACGCGTGAGAGCTTCGAGACCTGCCTGAAAGACCAGGCGCTGCTCGACGGCATCACCGCGCAGCGGCAGCGCGGTGCCGAGGTGTTCAAGATCGAGGGCACGCCGACGTTCTTCGTCAATGCCAAGCGAGCCGACAATTTCCAGACCATTGCTGACGTCGACAAGACGCTGTCGAGCTATCTCGGCTCGTAGCGCCGGCAACGATCGCCTGCGCCGCCCCTGAAAGGACTGTCCATGACCATTTCCCGCCGCATGCTCATTCAGGGCGCAAGCCTGACCGCGCTCGCCGGCCTCGGCCCTCTCGCCGCCGTCGCCGCCCAGGCCGAAGAAACCGCTCCGGTCGATTGGCCGGAGATGCTGAAAGCCGGCACGCTGCCGGAAATCAGCATGGGCGATGCCGGCGCGCCGGTCACCATCATCGAATACCACTCGATGACCTGCCCGCATTGCGCCCATTTCCACTCCGACATCCTGCCGACCCTCGACGAGAAATACATCAAGCCGGGCAAAGTGCGGCTCATCCTGCGCGCCTTTCCGCTCAACCAGCTCGATGCGGTCGCCTTCATGCTGCTCAGGTGCCGCCCGACCGACACCTATCTGGACAATGTCAAGCTGTTCTACGAGAAGCAGAAGGACTGGGCCTATTCGGACAAGCCGAAGGAAGCGATCACCAGCCTGTCCGAGCAGATCGGTTTTACACAGGAATCCTTCGACGCCTGCTTGAAAGACCAGACGGTTTGGAATGGTCTCGTCGAGGTTGCCAAGAAGGCGGACGAAACCTTCAAGGTCGACGGCACGCCGGAATTCTTCATCAACGGCACTCGCCAGGGCACGATCGCCTCGGTCGAGGATCTGGAGAGCAAGCTGGCGGCCTTCATCAAGAACTGACGATCCGGCCCGACCGCTTGCAGCGGCCGAATGGTCTGCTCGTCTGAAGTTTATGGCCGATGCACAAGCGGTCCGCCTCGGCGAAGCCTCGGCGAATCGTTTGCAGCGTTACGGGGCCGGAGGGCGCGAACCGACCTTGAAGTTCACCAAGCTCCGGCTTTCCGGCTTCAAGTCCTTCGTCGAACCGACCGAGTTCCTGATCGAACCCGGGCTGACGGGTGTGGTCGGGCCGAACGGTTGCGGCAAGTCCAATCTCGTCGAAGCCATGCGCTGGGTCATGGGCGAGAACTCCTACAAGAACATGCGCGCGTCCGGCATGGACGACGTGATCTTTTCCGGGTCGGGCAAGCGGCCGAGCCGCAATACCGCGGAAGTCGCCCTGTTTCTCGACAATTCCGGCCGCACCGCGCCAGCCGGCTTCAATGAGTCCGATCAGCTGGAAGTGTCGCGAAAGATCGAGCGCGAGGTCGGCTCGGTCTATCGCATCAACAGCCGCGACGTGCGCGCCCGCGACGTCCAGCTGCTGTTCGCCGACGCATCCACCGGCTCGCGCTCGCCAGCGATGGTGCGCCAGGGGCAGATCGGCGAGTTGATTGCGGCAAAGCCGTCGAGCCGACGCGCCATCCTGGAAGAGGCCTCCGGCATTTCCGGCCTGCACAGCCGCCGGCAGGAAGCCGAGACGCGGCTCAAGGCGGCCGAGACCAACCTCGATCGGCTGGAGGACGTGCTCTCCGGGCTCGAAACCCAGGTCGAATCGCTCGGCCGGCAGGCGCGGCAGGCGTCGCGCTATCGCCACCTCTCCGCCGACATCCGCACCGGCGAGGCGGCAATCGCTCATATGAAATGGAGCGCGGCGCGGGTGCATGTCGTCGAGACCGAGCAGGCATTGGCCGAGGCGGATGCCGCGGTGATCGACCGGGCCGGACAGCAGGCGCGCGCGGCGCGCGATGCCGCCGTCGGCGCCCTGGCGTTGCCCGGCCTGCGCGAGGCCGAGGCGCGCGAGGCGGCCGGCCTGCAGCGGCTGAAGCTGGCCACCAGCGAACTCGACGCCGAGGAGCGGCGGGTGACGGAACGGCTCGCCGATCTTGCCCGGCGGCTCGCCCAGCTCGCCGAGGACCGGGCGCGCGAGCAGCGCATGGCCAGCGACATGGCCGAAGCGCTGGCGCGGCTCGACGCGGAGGAGCGCGACCTCGCCGATGGCGATCTCGACCAGCGGGAACTGGCGGAGGAGCTGGCCGACCGGGTGCAGACGGCCGAGACCGAGACCGCCGAGGCCGAGCGGCTGTTCGCCGACCTGCAAGCCGAGGCGGCCGGGCTGGAGGCCCGCCGGCACTCCTTGCAGCGGGCTGCCGAAGAGGCGGTCGCCCGGCAGAAGGCGCTCGCCAGCCAGGCCGAGACGATCGCGGCGGAGAAACGAACGCTCACCGACCGCATCGAGGCGACCCGCGGCGACGACGAGGCGGCTATGCGGCTGGAAGCCGCTGCGGAAGCCGTGGTGGCGGCCGAGGAACGGGTGGGGATCAGCGAAGACCAGGCGGTTTCCCGCCGGACGGCGCTCGATGCGGCCCGTGCCGGCCTGGCGATGGCCGAGCGCGAGGTCGACCGGCTGGAGGCGGAAGCCCGGGCGCTCGAAAAGATGCTGGCCGTCGAGGTGAAGAGCGCGGTGCCGCCGGTGATCGATTCGGTCACGGTGAAGCCGGGCTTCGAGGCGGCCCTGGCGGCGGCGCTCGGCGACGATCTCGATGTCACCACCGATGCCAATGCGCCGATCCACTGGTCGGAGCCAGGTCCGGGCGATGCCGACCGGGCGCTTCCCGCCGGCGCAACGCCGTTAGCGGAGGTCGTCTCCGGGCCGCAGGTGATGCGGCGACGGCTCGCCCAGATCGGCATCATCGATCCGGCCGATGGGCCGCGGCTGCGGCTGCAGCTGACGCCGGGCCAGCGGCTGGTCAGCCGCGCCGGCGATCTGTGGCGCTGGGACGGGCTCGTCGCCAAGGCCGATGCGCCGACGGCCGCCGCCCGACGGCTCGCCGCCCGCAACCGGCTCGTCGAGATCGCTGCCGACGTCGAGGCCGCCCGCGGCCGGCTGAGCGAGCGCCGCAACACGGCCGATACGGCGGCCCGCGCCCTCGATGCCGCGGCAGGCCAGGAACGCTCCGCCCGCGAAGCGCTGAAACAGGCCGCGAAGGCCGAGGCCTAGGCGCGCGACGCGGTTGCCAAAGTCGAGCGCGAACTGTCGCAGCTGCGCAGTCGGCTGGCTGCGGTGGCGGAAGCGGAGAAGCGCACCGCAGCCGACGCGGCCGAAGCTGTGACACGTCAGCATGCGGCGCTGGCCGAGCTCACCGACCTGCCGGCAGCCAGCGGCCTGCAGGACCGCCTGGGCGCCGCCCGGACCGAGGCACAGCTGAAGCGCGCGACGCTCGCCGAAGCCAAGGCCGCCATGCAGGGGGCGTTGCGCGAGGCGGAGATGCGGCAGCGCCGGCGCGAAGCGATCGGACGGGAACGGGCCGGCTGGCGCACGCGAGCGGCCAATTCGGACAACCAGATTGCCATTCTCGACAATCGTCGCGCCGAAGCCGAGGCCGAGCGCGAGACGCTCATGCAACGGCCCGAAGCGATCGAGATGGAACGGCGCCGGCTGTTCGGCCTCGTCGCGGCGGCCGAGCAGGCGCGTTCGGCGGCGGCCGATGCGCTGGCCCGGGCAGAACGCGGGCAGGCCGAGATCGATCTGGCCGCGCGGGCCGCGCTTGAGCAATTGTCGCTCGTCCGCGAGGCCAAGGTTCGCGCCGAGGAGCGCCATGCCGCGGCGCGCGAGCGGCGCGACGAGGTCGAGGCGCAGATCGCCGAGGCCTTCACCGTCGCCCCGGCCGGGCTGTTGGCCCTCGCCGGCCTGAAGGAACCGCCGGATGCCGACGAAGTCGAGGCGCTGGAGAAGAAGCTCGAACGGCTCAGGGCCGAACGCGAGCGGCTGGGCTCGGTCAACTTGCGCGCCGACGACGAACTGAAAGAGCTGACGGAGAAGCGCGACACGCTGATCGCCGAGCGCGACGACCTGATCGAGGCCATCCGGCGGCTGCGCCAGGGCATCGGCAACTTGAACCGCGAAGCCCGCGAGCGGCTGATGGCGGCATTCGACGTGGTCAACGGCCATTTCCAGTCGCTGTTCACGCTCTTATTCGGCGGCGGCGCGGCGGAACTGCAGCTGATCGAATCGGAAGACCCGCTGGAAGCCGGGCTGGAGATCTTCGCCCGCCCTCCCGGCAAGAAGCCGACGACGATGACGCTGCTATCCGGCGGCGAACAGGCGCTGACGGCATTGGCGCTGATCTTCGCCGTGTTCCTCACCAATCCCGCGCCGATCTGCGTGCTCGACGAGGTCGATGCGCCGCTCGACGACGCCAATGTCGAACGCTACTGCGACCTCTTGGCCGACATGGCGGCGAAGACCGAGACGCGTTTCATCGTCATCACCCACAATCCCATCACCATGGCGCGGATGAACCGGCTCTACGGCGTGACCATGGCCGAGCGCGGCGTGTCGCAGCTCGTCTCGGTCGACCTCGCCATCGCCGAACGCATTCTCGGCGAGCTTGCCTGACGGGCTTCGGTCGCCCATCGGGCGGTTATCCGGCGGCCAGTGCGGCCCTGCGGCCTGCCGGGCCACGAAGAAATGCGGCAAAATCCGGATCGTGTTTTGTAACACCCTGACTGCATTAAACTTTTCCCATGTCCGCCCAGCCATCCGTATTCTTGACAGGGGGATGTCACGCAACTATGGTGCGCCCGGTTTCGGGGGGTGGTTCCGCCCGCGTCCAGGCTTCGCTCCTCGGCTCCGACCGGCGGCTTTCGCCCGATGATCCAAGGTGCGACGTCGACCGGGGCGAGATCCCCGGGGATCCGACGCATGGGGCTTTCCAGGTCATGACGCGGCAGGATGATCCCGATTCCACGTCCGAGCTCGAGGCTCGCCGGAAGCGACTGGCCGAACGTCTTGCGACCAAAGTCGCGGCAGACAAACCGGCTGGAAACAAGGCGAATGCGGGCTGGGCGGAGGCGACGAAGATCGCATCCGAGTTCGTTGCCGGCGTGCTCGTCGGCGCCGGTATCGGCTGGTTCTTCGACAGATGGCTCGGTACCAGTCCGTTCGGGCTGATGGTATTCCTGCTGCTAGGCTTCGCTGCCGGCGTGCTCAACGTGTTGAGGACGCAGGGCGTGGTGGCCGATGCGGGAGCGCAGTTGCGCGGCGCGGGCAAGAAGCCTGCGAATCGCGATGGTGACGATGCCGGCGGCTGACGCCGATAGGCTGAATTGGGACGTCCGGGGGCGCAGCGCCCTTCAGGATGGTCAAACGGACTGAAAGCCCTCGGCCTGACGGTCGGGGAAGTCGCGGGGAGCCGGCCGGTGGAACACGATACCGTTGATCCGATCCATCAGTTTCAGATCCATGAGCTGATCCCGCTGCACTTCGGCTCCTACAATTTCTCCCTCACCAATTCAGCGCTGTTCATGCTGATCGTCGTGGCGCTGGCGACCTGGTTCCTGACCTCGGCGACGGCGAGCCGGGCGCTGGTTCCGGGCCGCGCCCAGTCGGTGGCCGAACTTGTCTACGAGTTCGTCGCCAATACGTTGCGCGATGCGGCCGGCCACCACGGCATGCAGTTCTTCCCTCTGGTGTTTTCGCTGTTCACCTTCGTCTTGACGGCGAACCTCCTCGGCATGTTTCCGTATTTCTTCACCGTCACCAGCCACCTCATCGTGACGTTCGCCTTGGCGATGCTGGTCATCCTGACGGTCGTCGTCGCCGGCATCGCCAATCACGGCTTCGGGTTCTTCAACCTGTTCGTGCCGTCCGGCGTGCCGATCTATCTGATCCCGCTGGTCACCGCGATCGAGATCATCTCGTTCCTGTCGCGTCCGGTCAGCCTCTCCGTCCGTCTGTTCGCCAACATGCTGGCCGGCCACATCACGCTGAAAGTGTTCGCCGGTTTCGTCTTCACGATGTCGGCGCTCGGCGGTCTCGGCATCCTCGGCTCGGTGCTGCCGCTGGCCATGGCGGTCGCCCTGACGGCGCTGGAATTCCTTGTCGCATTCCTGCAGGCCTACGTCTTTGCGGTGCTGACCTGCATGTATCTCAACGATGCCTTGCATCCTGGCCACTGAGCCGGACGCCTGGACGCGCTGAACCAACCCTACCGATCGGTCAAGATCAGTTTCTCAGGAAGGATGGACGTCATGGATCATACAGCTGCTGCTTACATCGGTGCCGGTATCGCTTGTCTCGGCATGGGCGGGGCGGGCATCGGCCTCGGCAACATCTTCGGCAGCTACCTGGCCGGCGCGCTCCGGAACCCGGCCGCCGCCGACAGCCAGTTCGGCCGGCTGATCTTCGGCTTCGCCATCACCGAAGCGCTCGGCATCTTCTCGCTGCTGGTGGCGCTGCTGCTGCTCTTCAAGTGATCGACGCCTGATCGGGCGCGTTCGGGCGGTCCTGCGCCCGGGCGGCCCCTGACCGATCGGGCGCTACGGATGCCTCGTCTTCCCCCGCGTTGCAGCTTCATCGGCAGCAACCCGGGCGCATGTCGTGGCGGAGGTCGCCGGTCACCGCCGTCGGTCGCGACCGGCGGGTGAGTTGATTATCGGGCAGCGCGGGTCTCATCGGATCCGAACGGCCCATGCGGACTGATCGATCCCGGTCGTTCGAAGGATTGGACGTCATGGCAGACACGACACAGGTTCCGGCCGGCGAAGCGACCGCGCCCCAGACCGGCACGGAAGTCGGGCATAATCCGCCCGCGCACGAAGGCAGCGGCTTTCCGCCGTTCGATACGTCGACGTTCGCCTCGCAACTGCTGTGGCTGGCGATCGCCTTCGGCGTGTTGTTCGTTCTGATGTCGCGGGTCGCCCTGCCGCGGATTGCCGACGTCATCGACGCCCCCAAGGACAAGATCGCCAAGGACGTCGCCGAGGCCGGCCGGCTGAAGGCGGAGACCGACGCGGCAATCGCGGCCTATGAGGCGGCGCTTGCCGAGGCGCGGCAGAAGGCTGGCGCCATCGCCGCCGAAACCCACAAGGCGCTGTCGGCCGAGGTCGAGGCGAAGCGCCACGCGGCGGAGGCTGCACTCTCCGACAAGCTCGCCGCAGCCGAGGCGCAGATCGGCGAGATCAAGGCGCGCGCGCTGCAAGAGGTCGGCGGCATCGCCCGCGATACGGCCGAGGCGGTGCTGGGCATCTTGACGCCGGTGCCGGTCTCCACCGACGAGATCGCCGCCGCGGTCGACGCTGAGACCAACCGGTGAGGGCCGAGCCATGACCGCTACCGATTACGCCACATTCTACGCCCTGGTCGCTCTCGTCATCTTCTTCGGAGTGATCGTCTATTTCGGCGTGCCGAAGATGATCTTCAAATCGCTCGACGCACGCGGCAAGCGGATCGAGGACGAACTGGCGGATGCCGTCAGGCTGCGCCAGGAGGCGCAGGCGCTGTTGGCCGAATATGTCCAGAAGGGGGCCGAAGCCGAGCGCGAGGCCGGCGCCATCATCGCCGCCGCCCGGCTCGAAGCCGAACGGTTGACGACGGAGACCGCCAAGTCGCTGGAAGATCTGATCGCCCGCCGCACCCGGGCGGCCGAGGCGAAGATCGCCCAGGCCGAGACCCAGGCGGTGACCGAAGTGCGCTCGCGCGCCATCGAGATCGCCATTTCAGCCTCCGAGGCGATCCTGAAGTCGAAAATTTCGGGCGAGGCGGCGAGCGAGCTGATCAGCCGCTCCATCGGCGAAGTCCGCGCCAAGCTGAACTGAATTCTCCAGCCCGGACGCATTCGACCCGCCGGATGGGGAAGCCCGACCGGCGGGCTTTTCGTGTGCCGACCACACAAGCGGTCGCTATTTTCCCAGCCGCTCGATCGCTGCGGCGATCGGCTTGAAACTCCTGCGGTGGCAGGACACGGGGCCGAGCCGGTCGAGCGCCGCTTGGTGGGCGGCCGCGCCATAGCCCTTGTGGCTTTCGAAGCCGTAACCGGGATTGGCTTCCCCAAGCCGCCGCATCAGCCGGTCGCGCGCGACCTTGGCGACGACGGAGGCGGCGGCGATCGACAGCGAGCGGCCGTCGCCCTTCGTCACCGCTTCGCCCGGACACACGAGCCCTTTCGGCACGTCGATGCCGTCGACCAGCACGAAGCCGGGCGTTACCGGCAGGCTGGCCACGGCCTCGCGCATGGCCCACAGCGTCGCGGCGCGAATGTCGGTCCGGTCGATGCGCTCGACCGAGGCAAACACCAGCGCCACGTGGTGGCTGGCGCAAATGGCCGCATAGAGCCGTTCGCGGGTCTCGGCCGACAGCTTCTTGGAATCGTCGAGCCCCGCCAGCTCCGCCGGTGCCTCGCCATCGGCCAGATCGAGCACCACGGCGGCGACCGCCACCGGCCCGGCCCATGGCCCGCGTCCCGCCTCGTCGACGCCGGCGACCCGTCCGAAGCGGCCGTAGCGCCGTTCGAGCGCGAGGTCGGGTCCGCGCGGCGGGGGCGAATCGAACAGGGAAGCTTGTCGTGCCATGCCTTCATCTGGCACCCGACTGGCAATCGGTTCAATCCGGCAGACGCAGCTGACCGGCCGCGTCCAACGGAAAGAACGGGTTGTGCGCCACTTCCCAGGGGTGACCGTCCGGATCGGCGAAATAGCCGGAGTAGCCGCCCCAGAACACCGTCCGGCCGGGCTTCAGCAGCGTCGCACCGGCCGCAACCGCCTCGGCCAGCACCCTGTCGACCGCCTCCGGACTGTCGACGTTGTGGGCAAGCGTGATGCCGCCCGGCCGCGGCGCCTGATCGGCGGGCAGGCAGGCATCCTCGATCAGATCGTGCTGCCCGAACACCGACAGCACCATCGGCCCCAACTGGAAGAAGGCGACGTGCTCGTTGCCGGCCGCCGAGCGTTGAAACCCCAGGCGTTCGTAAAAGGCGCTAGCGCGGGCCACGTCGGCAACCCCGAGAGTGACGAGTGTGATGCGCGGATCCATCGATGCCCCCAGGTCAGAACAGACTCAATTGCCGCAGCCCGGGCCGCGGCGGCACGAACAGGCCGGTCTCCAGGTGTATGCGCCGGTTGAGGCCGAGGCGGCGGGTGGCAAGCGCCACGCGCTGCCTGAGCTGTTCGGCGTAGGGACCGGTGCCCTTCATCCGCACGCCCCATTCGGAATCATAGTCCTTGCCGTCGCGCATCGAGCGCAAGATCGACATGACGTGACGGTAGCGGTCGGGGAAATGCTCGGTCAGCCATTCCTTGAACAGCTGCGACACCTCCAGCGGCAGGCGCAACAGGATGTAGTTGGCCGAGGTCGCGCCGGCCTCGGCCGCAGCCTCGAGGATCCGTTCGATCTCGGCATCGTTGATGGCCGGCACGACGGGGGCGATCATCACGCCGACCGGCACGCCGGCGGCGGCCAGCAGCTTCAGCGCCTCCAGCCGCTTGGCCGGTGCCGAGGCGCGCGGTTCCATGGCGCGGGCGATCTTCGCATCGAGGCTGGTGATGGAGATCGCCACCTTGGTCAGGCCGCGGCTGGCGAGCCGGGCGAGAATGTCGACATCGCGGGCGACGAGCGCCGATTTCGTGGTGATGGTCACCGGATGGGAAGCGCGGTCGAGCACCTCCAGGATCTCACGCATCAGTTTGTAGCGCCGTTCGATCGGCTGGTAGGGATCGGTGTTGGTGCCGATGGCGATCGGTTTCGGCTCGTAGCCGGCTTCGCTCAACTCGCGCTCCAAGAGCACGGCGGCGTTGGGCTTGATGAACAGTTTCGTCTCGAAATCGAGCCCGGGCGACAGCCCCATGTAGGCATGCGTCGGCCGGGCGAAACAATAGGCGCAACCGTGCTCGCAGCCGCGATAGGGGTTGATCGAGCGGTCGAACGGGATGTCCGGCGACGTGTTGCGGGTGATGATCTTCTTCGGCTTCTCGATCTGCACTTCGGTCTTCAGCGGCGGCAGCTCGTCGCCCGTCTCCCAGCCATCGTCGACGAGTTCACGCGCCTCGCGCTCGAAGCGGCCGGACGCATTGGAGGCAGCACCGCGGCCGCGTCGCCGCGCCGGCGCAATGCCGACCGTATCGGTCAGGCCTTCCGGGCCCGGAGCGGCCCCGGTTTCGGGCTGCGCGTCGGTCCGGGTCGGTTTCACCGCCGCTGATGGGGTCGATCGAAGGCTTGCCATGAATCGAGCTTGGCAAATCTCTCCGAACAAATCAAGAACAATTACTGTCTTCACCCGATCGCCCGGACGCGGCGACTCGCGCTCGCGGCCGAATTCGTGTTACATATCCGGAATGTTGTCCGTCATCATTCCGTCCCATAATTCCGAAGAAGGCCTGGCGCGCACGCTCGCCTCGCTGGTCTCCGCGGCGGCCGAGGGCATCGTGCGCGAGGTGGCCGTTGCCGACGCCGGCTCGACCGACGGCACCGCGGCGGTGGCCGAAGCCGCCGGCTGCCTGTTCCTGTCCGGAGGCGGAACATGGGGCGAACGTGTGGCGGAGGCCGTCACTGCCATGCGGCGGGTGCCGTGGCTGATGGTGCTGCCGCCGCACGTGCTGCTGGAGGCGGGCTGGTTTCGCGAACTCACAGCCTTCATCGAGCGCACCGAGCGCAACGGCCGGTCCGAATCGCTCGCCGCGTCGTTCCGGCTCGAATACGACGACTACGGCCTCAGGGCGCGCGTCGCCGAGCGGGCGATCGCCCTGTGCAGCGGCATCTTCGGCCTGCCGGCGCCGGAGCAGGGTCTGGTCGTTTCGCGCCGGCTGTGGGACAGGGTCCAGCGCCAGCAGCCGGTCGACGATCAGGCAGCGCTCGTCGCCCGCATCGGCCGGCGGCGTATCCACATGCTCAGGTCGAGCGCCGTCGTCATCGCCGACAGCGGCGCCGGTTGCCGGGTGCCGACCGGGCCGGCGTTGGCCGGCCATGCGCTCGCGGCGATCGGCTTGCCGGCCCGCGCGCTCGGCGCGCGACAGAGCTGAACCGGCGCTCGGCGCGCGACAGAGCTGAACCGGCGCTCGGCCGGCTAAGCCCGAGGCTTTGCAAATTCCCCGGTGAATGATGGCAGCGCACCTCAGCGGCGGCGCAGGTGCTCGTCCAGCCGCGGCATGATCTCGACAAAATTGCAGGGGCTGCGGCGATAGTCGAGCTGGTCCTTGAGGATGCCGTCCCAGGCATCGCGGCAGGCCCCGGGCGAGCCGGGCAGACAGAACACGAAGGTGGTGCCGGCGAGCCCGGCAGTGGCGCGCGACTGGATGGTCGAGGTGCCGATCTTCGGGAAGGAAATGGCGTGGAAGATGGCGGAAAACCCGTCCATCCGCTTGTCGAACAGCGGCTCGAGCGCTTCCGGCGTCACATCGCGACCGGTAAAGCCGGTGCCGCCGGTGGTGATCACCACATCGATCTTCGAATCGGCGATCCACGGTTTCACCGCGCCGCGGATCATGTCGACATCGTCCTTGACGATGGCGCGCGCTTCGAGCCGGTGGCCGGCCGCGACGACGCGCTCGGCGAGCGTGTCGCCGGATTTGTCGTTCTCAAGCGTGCGCGAGTCGGAAACCGTCAGCACGGCGATGCCGACAGGAATGAACTGTTTTGTTTCGTCGATGCGCGACATCTGGCTATCCGTGGGGCTGGCCGTGAGCGGGGCCGGGTGGACGGGATCTGCGGCGCCGGCCGGAAACACCGGCAGCCGGGGCGGACCAATGGTTATCTGCCGAATGGCACCCCGGCATTGATCCTGTTCAGGGGCGCGTCGCGATCGTTCAGACAACGCCCTCGATATCGACTTGCTTGATCGCCACTGTCGCGCCGTCGCCCGCCGCGTCCAGCTTGCCGGAACACAGCGTGGGCGCGTGACCGGCGGTGGCTGCCAGGATCGAGGCCAGCACGCCGGGGAAGCGGCTTTCGAGGTCCTCGGTGCGCAAGCAGTTCAGGAGTTCGACGCCGCGGCGCTCGCTCCTGACGATGCCGGCCTCGCGCAGGATCCGAAAGTGATGCGACAGCGTCGATTTCGACAGACAGCCGGTCGATTCCGCCGAGGCGATGCAGTTCATGCGGCCATCGGCCCCCGAAAGCCGGCGGACGATCTCCAGGCGGACCGGATCGGCCAGCGCGTGCAACACGTCGACGAGCGTCAACTCGTCACGCGTCGGATGGGCGATGGCCCGCTGCCTGGCCGTGCACTCGTCTTCCATCATCACCAACCCTCCCGACTGGAGCCATGTCGCCCGCTCCGGCCGCAGCGGAATACTGTTTCCATCATGTGGGAAAACCGGCGGCGGATTCAATCCAAGACATCCGTCCACGTGAGAGGAGCGACGGAAAGCCGCGTCGTTGCAGCGTTCCGTCATGGCGTGAAAGCCCTGAAATATTCCAGCTTTTCCGTATTGTCGCACTTGCGAGCGGAAAATCGCTGCGCACGTCTCCTGCAATTACTCCGAATGATCACATATTCGGGTAGTTCGGCCCCCCCGCCCCTTCCGGCACGGTCCAGGTGATGTTGCCGCCGGGGTCCTTGATGTCGCAGGTCTTGCAGTGGACGCAGTTCTGCGCGTTGATGACGAAGGCCGGCTCGCCGTCCTTCTCCACCCACTCGTAGACGCCGGCCGGGCAATAGCGCGTCGATGGTCCGCCGTAGACGTCGAGGTCGACAGCGCGCTGGGCGGCAACATCCTTCAGCTTCAGATGTACAGGCTGATCCTCCTCGTGGTTGGTGTTCGACAGGAACACCGAGGAGAGCCGGTCGAAGGTCAACCTGCCGTCGGGCTTCGGGTAGGCGATCTTCTTCGATTTCGCCGCCGGCTTCAGGCTGGCAGCGTCGGACTTGCGGTGTTTCAGGGTGCCGAACAGCGACAGGCCGAAGAGCGTGTTGGTCCACATGTCCAGCCCGCCAAGCATGATGCCGAGGACCGTGCCGAAGCGCGACCACAACGGCTTGACGTTGCGAACCTTGTTCAGATCCCGGCCGATATCGCCGCCCCGCCACGACGTCTCGATCTCGGCGAGTTCGTCGTGCGCCCGGCCCGCCGCGATGGCCGCAGCGACGGTCTCCGCCGCCAGCATGCCGGAGAGGATGGCGTTGTGGCTGCCCTTGATGCGCGGCACGTTCATGAAGCCGGCGGCGCAGCCGACGAGCGCGCCACCGGGGAAGCACAGCTTCGGCACCGACTGCCAGCCACCTTCGGTCAGCGCGCGGGCGCCGTAGGCGATGCGCTTGGCCCCCTCGAAGGTCGACCGAATCGCCGGATGCGTCTTGAAGCGCTGGAACTCCTCGAACGGCGACAGCCAGGGGTTGGTGTAGTTCAGATGCAGCACGAAACCGACGGCGACCTGGTTGTCTTCGAGGTGATAGAGGAAGGAGCCGCCGCCGGTCCCGCCGTCGAGCGGCCAGCCGAAGGAATGCTGCACCCGGCCGGGCTTGTGCTGCTCCGGCTCGACGATCCACAGCTCCTTGATGCCGATGCCGAATTTCGCCGGCTCGCGGCCCGCGTCCAGCGCGAACCGGGCGATCAGCTGCTTGGCAAGCGAGCCGCGCGCGCCCTCGGCGATCAGCACGTACTTGCCGAGCAGCGCCATGCCGCGGGTGAACGTATCTTTGGGGCTGCCATCACGGCCGACCCCCATGTCGCCGGTGGCGACGCCGATGACTGCGCCGGCGGCGTCATAGAGCACGTCGGCTGCGGCAAAGCCCGGATAGATCTCGACGCCGAGCGCCTCGGCCTTTTTCGCCAGCCAGCGGCAGACGTTGCCTAGGCTGACGATATAGGCGCCGTGATTGCTCATGAGCGGCGGCAGCACGAAGTTGGGCAGGCGGATGGCGCCGGCCGGCCCGAGGTAAAGGAAGCGGTCCTCCTTGACCGGCGTCTTGATCGGCACATCGGCCTCGTCGCGCCAACCGGGGATCAGGCGGTCGATGCCGATCGGGTCGATCACGGCGCCCGACAGGATGTGCGCGCCGACCTCGGAGCCCTTTTCCAGCACCACGACGGAGAGGTCCGGATTGACCTGTTTCAGCCGGATCGCTGCGGCGAGACCGGCCGGCCCGGCACCGACGATGACGACGTCGAATTCCATGCTCTCGCGTTCGGGCAGGTCTTGGGTGAGGTCTTCAGCCATGGTTTTACTCCCGACAGGCGGCAGAACCGGCCGCCTCGATCTCGCAGTCCAATCCAGCCGCCCGAGCGGGGCTTGCCGCAACCGGCCGGGTCCCCCGCAATTTCGGTCGATCTCGGCCGTCACCGGCACTATGCTAGCTAAGTCCATAAACGAGTTGTGCGGTGCGGCCAAGGTGGCGATAGGGACCATGTCGGGGGCGGAGGACGGTCGAGTGGCGGAGATCGCAGCGGCAACGGCGCTGGTCGAGTTCTATCGCGAGGTGGGCGTCGATATCGCGCTCGGCGAGGCACCGGTCGACCGCTTCGAAGAGAGCCGGCTGGAACTCGAGGCTCGTCAGTCGCGGGCCGCCGCCGCGGCTCCGGCTGGGGCGCCCCGACCTGCCGCCAGCGTGCGGCTGCCGGCCGAACGGGCGCGTCCAGAGGCGCAATCCCAGCCGCAGGCCAGAGTGGCGCCGGGCGCCGCGGTTCCGAGTGGAGACGAGGTGGCGGCGGCGCGCGAGGCGGCGGCTTCCGCAGCTTCGCTCGACGATCTGCGCGACATCCTCGCCCGCTTCAACGGTTGCAATCTGAAGCAGACGGCCAAGACGCTGGTGTTCGCCGACGGCAACCCCGCGGCTCGCGTCATGCTGGTCGGCGAGGCGCCGGGCCGCGACGAAGACGAGGCGGGATTGCCGTTCGTCGGCCGCTCCGGCCAGCTGTTGGACCGCATGCTGGCGGCGATCGGGCTCGATCGGACCGCCGTCTATATCGCCAACGTCGTGCCCTGGCGACCGCCGGGCAACCGCACTCCGACACCGCAGGAAACCGAGATCTGCAAGCCGTTCATCGTCCGGCAGATCGCGCTCGCCGATCCGGACGTGCTGGTGTTCCTCGGCGGCGCCTCGGCGGCGGCGCTCGCCGGCACCAAGGACGGCATCCTGAAACTGCGCGGCCGCTGGCTCGACTACGACACCGGCTCGCGCCGCATCAAGGCGCTGGCCACGTTGCACCCGGCCTACCTGTTGCGTCAGCCGATCCAGAAGCGGCTGGCATGGCGCGACTTCCTCAGCCTCAAGCGCCACCTTGACGAGAAATCCGGGGAATAATGTTAATTTGAGCGTTTTCCGCCATCTTCTATTCGCAGTTCAATGCCAGGGTGCAGTCGATCGGCGGGATCGCGCATCCCTCCTTGCACGCCCGTGGATCGGGCCGAACTGGCCCGCCATCCGGCTCAGTTGGACCCTGGTTTCGTCTACGCCGGAGCACAGCCATGTCGATCACCTCGGTCGGAGCCTCGTTCAGTTACGTCAATCCCAATTCCGTGGCGGGTCCAAGTTCCGCCGCGGTCAAGGTCAGCGACGCCAGCGAACAGCCGTCGCCGTCGAGTCCGTCGCCGCAGAAGAGCGACAGCGATGCCTCCCAGCTGTCAGGCACGGGTGCGCCGCAGTTCTCCGCCGACACGCAGGCGGCGCTGTTGAAGGCGCAGGAGATCGCGCAGACCGCGAGCCCCGCTACCGCCGCCAGTTCTTACAAGGTTCCGTTCGCCGCCGAGACTTGAGCCCTCTGCCGCACTCGGACGCGGCCGAGCCCATTGGCGAGCGCATCGCGCCCGGCTATGGTTGGGAGTGAGGGCAGCGAAGCTCGGGGGGCGTGATGAGCGTGTGGGACTGGCTGCGGCAGCAGGCAAAAGCTGTCTTACCCGAAGGCTGGATCTCAGACGCACCCGTCATTCCGGTCGTCCGTCTCATCGGCCCGATCGGCATGGTGACGCCGTTTTCGGCCTCGATGTCGCTGTCGACCGTCGCAGCGCCGCTCGAACGGGCGTTCCGGATAAAGCGGGCGCCGGTGGTTGCCATTGTCGTCAATTCGCCCGGCGGCTCGGCGGTACAGTCACGGCTCATCCATGAGCGCATCCGCTACCTCGCCGATGAGCACGAAAAGCCGGTGCTGGTCTTCCTTGAGGATGCGGCGGCGTCCGGCGGCTACATGATCGCCTGCGCCGGCGACGAGATCTTTGCCGACCCCTCCTCGATCGTCGGCTCGATCGGGGTCTTGGCCGCGGGCTTCGGCTTCGTCGAACTGATCCAGAAACTCGGCATCGAACGCCGCGTCTATACCGCCGGCGAAAAGAAAGTGACGCTCGATCCGTTCCAGCCGGAAGTGGCCGAAGACATCGAGCACCTGAAAGCCCTGCAACTCGACGTGCACGAGACCTTCATCGATTTGGTGCGGGAACGCCGGGGCAGCCGGCTGAAGCCCGGCGAAGACCTGTTCACCGGCCGGTTCTGGACCGGCAAGACGGGCGTCGAACTCGGCCTCGTCGACCAGATCGGCGAGCTGCGGTCGGTGATCAAGGCCCGCTTCGGCGACAAGGCAAAGGTGAAGCTGATCTCGCCGCCGAAGAGCCTGTTGCCCGGTCGTGGCGCGCCGGTGGGGGTGTCGCACGGAGCCTCGGCGTCAGGGGCGTCGTTGGCCGGGGCGTCGTTTGCCGCTGGGCTTATGGCGGAAATCGAGGCGCGGGCCTTATGGTCACGGCTCGGGCTTTGATGCCGCAACCCGCCTGTGCGTTCGTCGCGCCGCCCCCCATTGAATTGACGGCGTTCGATCCTATTTGCCAGAGAGCGGACCTGTAGCGCGTGTTGTTGCGCGGTTGCGGGGACCGTGGTCGGCATGGTTTGATCGTGCCGTCGAACGATTGATCTGGAGGCCCCATGCCCCAAGCTGTTGTCTATGCCCTTGTCGGCACGGCCCTGGTGATTGGTTACAAGTTGTTCAAGCGCGCGCAGGAACGCACTGCGGAGCTCAGCCGAGTTCCCGTTCCGATCGACACCGTGCGGCTCGAGCGCGGCGCCGATGGCGTCTTCCGCCCGGTCATCCGCCGCTGAGTTCGACCGCGGGCGCCGAGCCGGCGTTTCTCCCCAAACCTGACAAGTCGCGCGCCGACGCACGCGGCCGATGTTTGAACGCAGGCTGCAGCGACGGCCGGCGGGCCTCGGGGGGCTGCTTTCGGCAGCAGACGCCGCGGCGATCCACCTGAAAGTACCTTGCGCCGTCGAAGATGACGCAGCGCGCGGTCCGCTGTCACATGCTGCCAACCGGCGGCATGACGTTCCAGGCGCAATCGCGACGCCCAAGCGTCGCAAACGGGTTTGCAGCCGGCGCCGAAGACGGGCACTCTCCCCCATTGCGGCTGTCCCGGTCCACCGGACTTGGCGGCGTCGAGTGAGGCAATCGCACTCCCCGGGGGATCCATGACGGCGGCACTTCTCGATCACGTCCGCGCGACGCTCAATGCCATCGAAGCGGACGGGCTCTATAAGCGCGAGCGCGAGATCACCTCGCCGCAACGGGGGCGCATCACCGTCCGCACGCTGGCCGGCGACAAGTCCTACATCAACCTCTGCGCCAACAATTACCTCGGCCTCGCCGATCATCCCGACATCATCGCCGCCGCGCATGCGGCGCTCGACGCCTACGGCTTCGGCATGGCCTCGGTCAGGTTCATCTGCGGCCAGCAGACCATCCACCGGCACTTGGAACAGGCCATCGCCGCCTATCTCGGCAAGGAGGACGCCATCCTGTTTGCCGCCTGTTTCGACGCCAACGGCGGGGTGTTCGAGCCGCTGCTCACCGAAGACGACGCGATCATCTCCGACAGTCTGAACCACGCCTCGATCATCGACGGCATCCGCCTGTCGAAGGCCAAGCGCTACCGCTTCGCCAACAGCGACATGGGCGAGTTGGAGGACCGGCTGAGAGAGGCCGATGCCGACGGCGCCCGCTTCAAGCTGATCGCCACCGATGGCGTGTTCTCCATGGACGGCTACATCGCCAATCTGCCCGATATCTGCGATCTGGCGACACGCTACGGCGCGACGGTGATGATCGACGAATGCCACGCCACCGGCCATATCGGCCCGGAGGGGCGCGGCACGCCGGCGCTGCACGGCGTGGAAGACCGCATCGACATCGTCACCGGCACCTTCGGCAAGACGCTCGGCGGGGCGATGGGCGGCTTCGTCGCCTCCTCCCAACCGATTGTCGACCTGCTCAGGCAAAGGGCGCGCCCGTACGTTTTCTCCAATTCGCTGGCGCCAGCGGTCGCGGCCGGTTCGTTGAAGGCGATCGAGATCGCGCGCGGTGCCGACGACCGCCGCGCGGCTCTCAAGCGCCACACCGCCCGGTTCCGCGCCGGCCTGACCGCCGCCGGCTTCGACTGCCTCAAGGGCGAGACGCCGATCGTGCCGGTGATGCTCTACGACGCGGACAAGGCGCAAGCGCTCGCCCAAGCGCTCGACGACCGCGGCATCTTCGTCGCCGGCTTCTTCTTCCCCGTGGTGCCGAAAGGCCGCGCCCGCATCCGCACGCAGCTGTCGGCGGCCTTGACGGAAGCCGACGTCGAGGCTGCGATCGCCGCCTTTGCCGATGCAGGCAAGGCGCTGCATCTCATCTGAACAATTTGGGATCTCGACATGCGCGCACTGGTGAAGGTTGAAGCGGCACGTGGATTGACGATGCGCCAGGAGCCGGCGCCGGTTCCGGGCCCCGACGACGTCATCGTCAAGGTGAAGAAGACCGGCATCTGCGGCACCGACGTCCACATCTACAAATGGGACGAGTGGGCGCAGAAGACGATCCCGGTGCCGATGATCGTCGGGCATGAATATGCCGGCGAGATCGTCGAGGTCGGCAGCCATGTGAAGAACCTTGCGGTCGGCATGCGCGTCTCCGGCGAAGGCCATGTGGTCGGCACCAAGAGCCGGGCGGTCAGGGCCGGGCATTTCCACCTCGATCCGGAAACGCAAGGCATCGGCGTCAACATTCCCGGCGCCTTTGCCGACTACGTGCGCATCCCGGCCTTCAACGTGGTGCCGTTGCCCGACGACATCGACGACGAACTCGGCGCCATCCTCGATCCGCTCGGCAATGCGGTACACACGGCGCTGTCGTTCAACCTGATCGGCGAAGACGTCATCGTCACCGGCGCCGGGCCGATCGGCATCATGGCGGCGGCCATCGCCCGCCACGTCGGCGCCCGCCACGTGGTGATCACCGACGTCAACCCGACCCGGCTGGCGCTTGCCGGCCGCGTCGCCGACATCACCCCGGTGAACATCACCGAAGAGGATCTGAAGTCGGTGATGGCGCGGCTGAAGATGGCCGAAGGTTTCGATGTCGGCCTGGAGATGAGCGGGCAGGAAGCCGCTTTCCAGCAGATGACCGATCACATGGTGATGGGCGGCCGCATCGCCTTCCTCGGCATCCCGTCGCGCCCGTTCGTCGTCGACTGGGCGAAGCTGGTGTTCAAGGTATTGACGATCAAATGCATCTACGGCCGCGAGATGTTCGAGACCTGGTACAAGATGCTGGCCATGCTGCAGTCCGGCCTCAACGTGAGGCCCGTGATCACCCATCGGTTGAGGGCGGAGGACTACGTCGACGGCTTCGAGACGATGATCCGCGGCGAGAGCGGCAAGATCGTGCTGGAGTGGTGAGGGGGACGGGCGACGGGGATGGGCAGAGGAGGTCGAGGCGGCGAAACTTGCCGTGTTTTTGCAGCGGACTTTTGCAACAGAAAGCGGTAGCGGCGTCAAAGGGTTATAACTCTTGCGAAAGTCTTGAATTTCGCACGGACGCAGTTGGCAGAGTGTGGCGCTTGAGTACTGGAAGGCATGGCTATTTGGAGGACGCGGCTCTTGGGGCTAGGTTCCCGGCAACGGGGGGAGTGCCGATGGCGCAGACGGACGGAATAGCCTTGCCTTCAGGCAGAATACCTTCGGCGAGCAGAGTCGCCGCCATTACGGAAGCGTACGATTTTGAACAGATCATGTGGTGACCCCGATTAGGCGTAAGGCCTGCGCAATCAGCGGGATTTCGCCGATTTGGCGCGGTGTGCCGCAATCAGGTATGCGATTTGAATGCGCAGGACGCAGCCGCTTGTGCTAAACATTTATCCGGGACGACGAGGCGGAGGATGGTAGCGAGACAAGCCCACCAACTCCTCCTTTGAAGTTGGAGGCACTACAGTGAACGGCGAAAACATTGCGACCCCACAAAACACCAAAGCTCGTCACGAGGAGGTGAAAACCAAATACCCTGGCATCACGGTCAAATTCGAGACTTATACAAACATTGACTACCTGACGATCTTGGCAAGGGCTCTGTTAGAAATAGACAACCGGATCATTAAGAACGAGACCGTCAAAAATTCATGTAATGCGTATTTTGAAGTCATGTCGCGGGATCAAGGTATCGACAAGCAAATGGTCAGCTTCAAGAAGGTATGGGAAAGCAAACAAATTTTGATCTGTTTCTGGCCAGAGCCCACTGCCAGCTTTTTCGCGATGACCGTCGGAGATTACATTACGATCGCGGAAAAGAACTTCACGAAACCGAACGCAGTGGCCTGGGTCGCCGGGACGTTGGTTCACGAATTTGCGCATTGGGCCGGCGCCAACCAATTCTCGACAGGCGCGGAGGACGCGTTGCCGATGTGTGGTTTCAGGGACGTCTACACACCGGGCCTTCGCGGATAGCTGATCGAAGTTCCGTCGGGCGTACGAGCCGCCTGACTGGGCAAGGGACTTGGAACCTGAACGCAAGTAGAAGCGGAAGGGCGTGCCGGAATTGTCGCATAAGGCCCCATTATGGCAAATCGCGCGGCACCTCAAAGTCCGGCGTCTTCGGCTGGACTTCGCGCCCTCATAAACATCACCTTGGTCTCGCCGTAGTCGCGGGTCTCCAGCAATTCCAGTCCCTCGGGGACCGCGATCTCCGCCTCCGCCGCCTCTTCCAGCACGACGAGTGCGCCGGGCGCCAGCCAGCCGCCGGCGACGGCCGAGCCAAGCGCCGTGTCGCCGAGGCCGCGACTGTAGGGCGGATCGGCGAACACCAGGTCGAACGGCGTCTGGCCCTCGATCATGCCGAGCTTGGTGGCATCGCGGCGCCACAGTTTGGTCGCCCCCGTGAGACCCAGCGTCTCGATATTGCGGCGAATGAGGCCGCGCGCCTCGACCGCCTCCTCGACGAAGAGAGCGAAGCGGGCGCCGCGCGACAAGGCTTCCAGCCCCAAAGCGCCGGTGCCGGAAAACAGGTCGAGCACGCGGGCATCGCCGACCGGGTCGCCGTAGGCATGCACCAGAATGTTGAACAGCGTCTCGCGCAGCCGGTCGGAGGTCGGCCGGATGGCCAGCGACTTCGGGGGGCTGAGTGCCGCCCCGCGAAACCGGCCGCCGACGATGCGCATCAGCGCTTGCCCTTGCCCGGGCCGCTCCTGGGTTTGCCCGGCCCGCCTCTCGGTGCGCCGCCCTTGCCCGGACCGCCGCGCGGCCGATCGCCTTGGGGCCGGTCGCCACGGGGCCGGTCACCCTGGGGTCGATCGTTACGAGGGCGATCCTCGCGCGGCCGATCACCCTGGGGTCGATCGCCACGGGGCCGATCACCCTGGGGTCGATCACCACGGGGCCTGTCGCTCTGGGGTCGATCGCCACGGGGCCTGTCGCCCTGGGGTCGGTCGCCACGGGGCGGCCGGTCGTTACGAGGGCGATCCTCGCGCGGGCGATCACCCTGGGGTCGATCGCCACGAGGCCTGTCACCCTGGGGTCGATCGCCACGGGGGCGATCCTCGCGTGCCTCGCGCGGCTTGTCGAATGCGCGCGTTCGCGGCGCGAGGCCGCCATCCGGCCGGTCGCGGAAGCCGGACGCCTTGCCGCGTCCGCCCTTCGGTCCGCCAGCCGGGCCCTCGTGACTGCGAAATCCTTCCGAGCGCGGCTTGTAGGACTTTGCGCCAGCGGCGTCGCCCTCCGGGGCACGATCGCGGCCGCGAAATCCCTCGGAGCGCATCGGGCGATCACCCGCATCGCGCGGCGGTCGGCGGTTCGGACCGGCATCGTCGCGACGATCTCCGCCACCAAAGCTCTCGGAGCGCGGGCCATGGTCCCGCGGCTTGCGTTCGCCTTCGGCAGCATAGGGCTGCGATCTCGGCCGCGCCGGTCCCTCATGCGAGCGGGAGCCTTCGGACCGCGGCTTGTACGGCTTGCCGCCGGCCTCGGCCCCTGGTGCGCGGCCACGACCGCGAAAGCCTTCCGAACGCGCCGGGCGATCGTCGCGATCCCCCCGCCCACGCGGCGCGTCGCCATCAGGCCGGTTGCGGAAACCGCCTGGCTTGCCCGCCACGGGCCGCCCTCTCACCGGCCGCTCGGGCTTGCCCTTCGACGGCAGGATGGTGACGGCGACCGGCGGCTTGCCGGTGCGGGTCAGGCGTGCCTGGCGCGAACCGTCCTCGGAGGTGCCGATGAATTCCATCTTCTCGGCGCGGGCGGCGCGGCGCTTCGGCTTTGCCTCATCCTCGTCGCGCCGCTGGCGGCCCTTCTGCGGCGCGTCCTCGCCATGCAGGTGATGGACGATGGGGGCATCAAAATCGGCGCCGGAGTCGTCGACCAGCCGCTTGCCCAATTGGTCGCGCAGCACCCGGCCGCGGATCTCGCGGATCTCGCCTTCTTCCAGGTCGGCCAATTGGAACGGGCCGAAGGAAACGCGGATCAACCGGTTCACGGTAAGCCCGAGATGTTCGAGGATGCGCTTCACCTCGCGGTTCTTGCCTTCGCGCAAACCGACGAGCAGCCAGACGTTGGAGCCGGTGACCGTGTCGATCGAGGCTTCCACCGGGCCATAGGCGATGCCGTCGATGGTGACGCCATCGGCGAGCGGAGCAAGCTGTTCCGCCGTCACCTGCCCGAAAGCCCGCACCCGGTAGCGACGCAGCCAGCCGGTTGCCGGCAGTTCGAGCACGCGCGCCAGACCGCCGTCGTTGGTGAGGAGCAGGAGCCCCTCGGTGTTGATGTCGAGCCGGCCGACGGAGATGACGCGCGGCATATCGTCGGGCAGCCGCTCGAACACGGTTGGGCGGCCCTCGGGGTCGCGCGACGTCGTCACCAGCCCTTTCGGCTTGTGGTAGAGGAACAGCCGGGTGCGTTCCTTCAACGGCAGCGGCTCGCCGTCGACGGTGACGCGGTCGCCGGGCTTCACCACCACGGCAGGCGTCGTCAGCTTGATGCCGTTGACGGTTACACGACCATCGGCGATCCAGAATTCGGCATCGCGGCGCGAGCACAGGCCGGCGCGGGCCATGGCCTTGGCGATGCGCTCGCCTTCGGCCGGGTTGGCATCGGCCACGTCGCCGGGTCCGGCAACCGCAGCCTTCAGCTTGCGCGGGGCCTTGGGCGTGCGCTCGCCTTCGGCCGGGTTGGCATCGGCAAGGTCGCCGCGTCCGGCAACCACGGCCTTCGGCTGGCGCGGGGCCTTGGGCGTGCGCTCGCCTTCGGCCGGGTTGGCATCGGCGACGTCGCCGGTGGCGACGGCAGCAGCTTTCGGCTTGCGCGGGGCCTTCGGTGCGGACGCGGGTTTCGCCCGGCGTTTGGCGGGCGCTTGCACTGTATCGTCATCTTGTGTCATGGCGCCTTACTAACAGAGGTTCGGCCGATCTGCGAGTGCAGCATTCGCGATCCGAGCCGCGGCAGCGAGGGGATCATGGCGGGCGACTTCATGGCGCTGGCTTTGGAGGAGGCACGGCGGGCGGCGGCACGCGGCGAGGTGCCGATCGGGGCCGCGATCGTGCGTGACGGCGATGTGCTGGCGCAGGCCGGCAACCGCACGCTCGAACTCGCCGATCCGACGGCGCATGCCGAACTCATCGCCATCCGCGACGCCTGCCGGGCAATGGGAAGCGAGCGGCTGATCGGTGCCGATCTCTACGTCACGCTCGAACCCTGCCCGATGTGCGCCGCAGCCATCTCGTTTGCCCGCATCCGCCGGCTGTACTTCGCCGCCAGCGATCCGAAGGGCGGCGCGGTCGAGAACGGCGTCCGGTTCTATTCCAGCCCCAGCTGCCATCACGTGCCCGACGTCTATTCCGGCATCGCCGAGGTCGAGGCGTCGGCGATGCTGAAGCAGTTCTTCCGCGACAGGCGTTGAATGGCGGCTAGCGGCTACTTGTCGGCTGGCGCCTCGGTCGTCGCCGGCCTCGGTGCTACCGGTTTGGCCGGCTCGGCCGCCTCGCCGGTCACGCGGTTTTCGAAGACCTTCAAGAGATTGCGGGTGAAACGTTCGGAGAATCCGGCGAGGAAGCCGATGATGATGTAGAGCTTCAAGTTGAAGCCGGTGCCCGCCGCGGTAACGCCGGCGCTGAGGTTGATGATGTGCGAATCGAACAAGGCGGCGGTCACGGCGGCAAAAATGCCGCCGACGAACGGAAGGCTGGCGCCGGTGTAGAGAATAAACTCGCGCGACCGGCCTGTCAGCGCATCGAAGTCCGATAGACGCAGCAGGATGCTGACCACGCTGCCGAGGCAGCCGAACAGCACCGCGATCAAGATCGGCGCCCAGGCCTGCACAGTTTCCGTGAGCAGCGTGAGACCACCATTGAATTCGAAGGCGCCCGTTATCGCCTCCACTCGACCCGCATAGACCCCGCCGACCGCGAAGACGATGGCGCCAAGTATCGCCAGTCCCAAGATCAGCCAGACGAACAGCCGCGCGAACTGGACCAATCCCTTCATCACCTCGGTCAGCGCCGCGCTGGTCGAGGTCTGGTAGGTGAGTTCTTGCGAGATCTCGGTGGCCGCCGAGCGATAGCCGGATTTGAACGCCTGCAGGCCGAAGATGGCGGCGTCGTAGAGGTCGCGGTCGTTGTTGCGGGCGAGCGCGCCGGAGAGCAGAACGTAGCTCGCCATGATCGCCTCGTCACCCGCCGCCAGCGCCCGTTGCTCGTCGCTGAGTGCGCCGGTCAGCGCCTCGCGCTTCGATACGACGAGGCCCCACAGCCGGCTTTCGTATTCGGCCCGCGCGGCGCGCAGATCGGCGTTCTGGCCGGCTTCCGGCTTGCCCGGTCCGGGCGCTTCGGCGTCCCCGGCTTCGGGTTTTGCCTCGGGATCGGTTTTCGATCCCGATCCGAGCACCGGTTCAGGTTCGTCGTCGTCCATCTCGTCGTCGCCGTCCGGATCGGTCACTGCGGCGTCGGCAGGCGGCACGTCCGGCTCTGGTGACGCGAGCCCAGGTGGCGCGAGCCCGGGTGGCGCGAGCCCAGGTGGCGCGACCGTGGGAACGTCGGCGAGGTCGTCGGGGGCCGGGTCGGACGGAGGCTGGCCGACCTGCGGAGTAGTCGGGCGGCGCGGCGGGCGGGGTGATTTTACCGGTTCGGAACGATCGCTGTCGTCGGCCATCGGGGGCTCCCTCGTGCCTTCTGCGTTTCCTCGCCCCATGACATATCACGTTCGCGTGTGACGTGCATAAGTCCGCCACGCAATTGGCGCCCCGGCCGGGCGTCGCGATCACGGGCCGGTCAGCACCGGCCGCGCTTGCGGCGCCTCGATCTGCCGCGTCAGGCGCCGCTTGACTTCCTCGCGCATCGGCGCCGCGGCCTCCAGCATCTGCCGCGATTTCAGGAAATCCAGGGCGTGGAACGGACCGACCGGCGCGCGCACCAGGATATCCGGTGGGCGCTCGCGCAACTTCTCCGCGATGATCAGCTGCATCATCAATTGGGCCGCGCCGACGACGGTGTCGATGCCGGTCGGCAGCGGCCGGTCGTCGCGCGGTTCGGGGAAGGAAACGACGTCGACGGCGATGACCAGATCGAGATCGGCCGGCAGCGCATTGGTCGGCACCGGATTCATCACTCCGCCGTCGATCATCACCCGTCCGTCGATCAGCACCGGCCGGAACAACCCCGGCAGCGCCATCGAGGCAGCGACCGCGCTCGGCAGATCGCCCTCGGTGAAGCGCACTTCCTCGCCGCCGTAGAAGTCGGTGGCAACCGCCGTGAAGGGAATGGCGAGATCGGCAAAGCGCGCCGGGATGGCATCGCCGACGAAGACGCTGAGAACCTTCTGCGGATCGAGTTTGCCGAGGCCGTAGTTGTCCGCCACCATCAGGTCGGCGATGCGGCGCGGCCTGAGCTGCCAGAGTTTCGCCAAGGCGCTGGAGCGGCTGCCGAAGACGGCCAGGAACCGTTCGCGCACCTCGGCGGCCGACAGACCGGCCGCCACGCCGGCGCCGATGATCGCGCCGATCGAGGCTCCGGCGACCGCAGCCGGCCGGATGCCGAGATCGTCGAGCGCCTCGAGCACCGGGATGTGGGCGATGCCGCGCGCACCGCCGGCACCCAGGACCAGACCGATCCGCGGATACGACATGTCATCCTCACGCCATTGCGTCGCACAAAACAGTTAGACATGCGCGGCGGGCGGGATCAAGCCGGGGCATGGAGGAACGGCATCAGGCGGTCGAGCGTCTCTTGCCGGTTCTCTTCGACGACGAAATGGCCGGCGTCGATCGAATGGCCAGAGACCTGATCGGCCCATTGCCGCCAGATGCTAAGCGGCGAGGCCTCCTCGCCGGCAGCCCCGGTGCGTTCGGCGGGGAAGCCGGCGCCGCCCCACAGCGCCATGACCGGGCAGGCGATGGTGCGGCCGGCGGCGTGGTCGGCCGCGTCGAGCAGGCGATCGACCGCCCAGCCTGCGCGATAGTCCTCGCAGGTCGCGGCGATGCGTTCGGGCTGGAGGAAGGCTGCGCGGTAATGTTCGAGCGCGGCCGGCGCGAAGGCTTCGAGCGATTTTCCGGCGGTCCAGCTCGCCAGCGTGTGCTCGAGATAGGCGACCGGCGCGGCGGCGATCAGCATTTCCGGCAACGGCCGGGGTTGGGCGAGAAAGAACCAGTGGTAGGCGCGCATGCCGTATTGAGCGTCCATGCCCTGCCACATCGCGATCGTCGGCACGATGTCGAGTACGGCGAGGCGGGTGAGCTTGCCGGAAAAGTCGAGCGCCAGCCGATAGCCGACGCGGGCGCCGCGATCATGACCGACCAGGGCGAAGCGGGCATGCCCGAGCCTGGCCATCAGCGCGACGATGTCGGCGGCCATCGCTCGCTTCGACATCTGCGCGCTGTCGGGTTCCAACTCGGCAATGCCGGACATTCCGTAGCCGCGCAGGTCGGGGATCACCACGCGGAACTGCCGCGCCAACTCGCCGGCGATGCCGGCCCACATGACATGCGTCTCAGGGTAGCCGTGCAGCAGCACGAGGGGCGGCGCGTCGACCGAACCGCCGATGCGGGCGAACAGCTTGACGGCGCCGATATCGACCGTCTCGGTGGCAAAGCCTGGGAACAGATCGGGCAGTTCCATGTGGTCGCACCTCCCGCAGCGTCGACGCGCGCCGAATCCGGTCGTCAGTGGCGCTCACGCCAATCCCGGTCGTCAGTGGCGCTCACGCGCCACGGCGCGCCAGCCGATGTCGCGGCGGCAGAAGCCTTCCGGCCAGTCGATCATATCGACGGCGGCATAGGCGCGGGCCTGCGCTTCGGCAACGGTGCGCCCAAGCGCCGTCACGTTCAAGACACGACCGCCGTTCGCCAGGATCCGCTCGCCATCGGACTTGGTGCCGGCTTGGAACAGCGTGACGCCCGGACGGCTTGCGGCAGCGTCAAGGCCGCGGATCTCCGCGCCTTTGGCATAGTCGCCGGGATAGCCCCTGGCGGCCATGACGACAGTCAGCGCGGCGTCCTCGCTCCACTCGGCCATCATCCCCGCCAGCCTGCCGTCGCGAGCGGCCCTGAGCAACGCCAAGAGGTCGGACTCCAGCCTGAGCATCAGCACCTGCGTCTCGGGATCGCCGAAGCGCACGTTGTATTCGATCAGCTCAGGGCCTTTTTCCGTGATCATCAGCCCGGCGAACAGCACGCCCTTGAACGGATGGCCGTCTTTCGCCATGCCGGCAACCGTCGGGCGGATGATCTCGACCATCACCCGCTCGGTCATCGCCGGCGTCATCACCGGGGCGGGCGAATAGGCGCCCATGCCGCCGGTGTTCGGGCCCTGATCGCCGTCGAAGGCGCGCTTGTGGTCCTGCGCCGAGCAGAGGGCAACGACGGTCTCGCCGTCCGAGAGGGCAAAGAAGCTCGCCTCTTCGCCGTCGAGATAGGCCTCGATCACCACCTCCGCCCCAGCGGCGCCGAACTGGCCGGCAAAGCAGGCCTCGATCGCGTCTCTCGCCTCGTCGAGCGTCATTGCCACGGTGACGCCCTTGCCGGCGGCCAGTCCATCCGCCTTGACGACGATCGGCGCGCCTTGGGCGGAGAGATAGGCGAGCGCCGCCGCCTTATCGGCGAACCGGCCGTAGGCTGCGGTCGGGATGGCGTAGCGGGCGCAGAGGTCCTTGGTGAAGCCTTTCGAGCCCTCGAGTTGGGCAGCCGCCCGCGACGGGCCGAAAGCGGCGATGCCAGCGGCTTCCAGGTCGTCGACCAGTCCGGCGACGAGCGGCGCCTCCGGCCCTACGACGACGAAACCGATG